>NZ_JBJGYL010000011.1:0-137299 GCF_054049975.1 Geodermatophilus sp. SYSU D01119
CCCCCCCCCCCCCCCCCCCCCCCCCCCCCCCCCCCCCCCCCCCCCCCCCCCCCCCCCCCCCCCCCCCCCCCCCCCCCCCCCCCCCCCCCCCCCCCCCCCCCCCCCCCCCCCCCCCCCCCCCCCACGGGTCAGTCGTTGGCGTGCAGGGCGGCGTTGAGGGCGCCCCAGTCGCCCGAGCGCGGCAGTGCCTCCAGCGCCCCGGTGACGCTGTTGCGGCGGAACAGCAGCCCGTCGCGGCCGGAGAGCTCGCGGGCCTTGACCACCGAGCCGTCGGGCAGCGTGACCCGGGAGCCGGCGGTGACGTAGCAGCCGGCCTCGACGACGCAGCCGTCGCCGAGCGAGATCCCGATGCCGGCGTTGGCGCCGAGCAGGCAGCCGCTGCCGATCGAGACGACCTCCTTGCCGCCCCCGGACAGCGTGCCCATGATCGACGCGCCGCCGCCCACGTCGCTGTCGGCGCCGACGACGACGCCCGCGCTGATCCGGCCCTCGACCATCGAGGGGCCGAGCGTGCCGGCGTTGTAGTTGACGAAGCCCTCGTGCATGACCGTCGTCCCCTCGGCCAGGTGGGCGCCCAGGCGCACCCGGTCGGCGTCGGCCACCCGCACGCCGGTGGGGAGCACGTAGTCGACCATCCGCGGGAACTTGTCCACCGACAGCACGGTCAGCGTGCCGTGCGCGGCGCGCAGGAGGGCGCGGCGGGCGGGGGTGAGCTCGGTGGCCAGCACCGGCCCGGCGCTGGTCCAGGCGACGTTGGCCAGCAGTCCGAAGACGCCGTCCAGATTGACCTCGCGCGGCCGGACCAGGCGGTGCGAGAGCAGGTGCAGCCGCAGGTAGACGTCGTGGGTGTCCACGGGCGGGGCGCCGAGGTCGGTGATCACCGTGCGGACGCCCACCACCTGCACGCCGCGGGCGTCGTCGGTGCGCACGAGGCCGGAGAACTCCGTCCCCAGCTGGGCCTCCAGCTCCAGCGCGCCGAGCTGGTGCGTCCCGGACGGGCCCTCGTCGCCACCCAGCGCGGGCGAGGGGTACCAGGTGTCCAGGACGGTCCCGGAGGCGGAGACGGTCGCGAGACCGGCGGCGACGGCGGAGCGGCTGGGGGAGGTCACCCCCCGACGCTACCCAGGCCCGGCTCCGCGCCCGCCCGTAGGCTCGGGCACCGTGACCGGCGCGCCCGACCTCGACCTCTCCGCCGACGTCCTCGCGCTCACCCGGGCGCTGGTCGACACGCCGTCGGTGTCCGGCGACGAGCGGGCCCTCGCCGACGCCGTCGAGACGGCGCTGCGCGGCCTCGGCGGGCTGGAGGTCGAGCGGGTCGGCGACACCGTGCTGGCCCGCACGAACCTCGGCCGCGACACCCGCGTGGTGCTGGCCGGGCACCTGGACACGGTGCCGATCGCCGACAACGTGCCGAGCCGGCTCGAGGGCGACCGCGTGTACGGCTGCGGCACCAGCGACATGAAGTCCGGCGACGCGGTGATGCTGCGGCTGGCCGGCCGCTTCGGCGTGCCGGGTGCGGAGCCCGCGTACGACCTCACGTTCGTCTTCTACGACAACGAGGAGGTCGAGTCGGTGAAGAGCGGGCTGGGCCGGGTGGCCCGCGAGCGGCGCGGCTGGCTCTACGGCGACCTCGCCGTCCTCCTCGAGCCCACCGACGGCGAGATCGAGGCCGGCTGCCAGGGCACGCTCCGCGCGGTGATCGGGACGACGGGCCGGCGGGCGCACAGCGCGCGCAGCTGGCTCGGCGTCAACGCCATCCACGGCGCCGCCGGCATCCTCGCCACGCTGGCGGCGTACGAGGCGCGCGAGGTCGACATCGACGGCTGCACCTACCGCGAGGGCCTCAACGCCGTGCGGGTCGAGGGCGGGGTGGCCGGCAACGTCGTCCCCGACGAGTGCCGGGTGACGGTCAACTTCCGCTACGCCCCCGACCGCGACGAGGACGCCGCCGAGGCGCACGTGCGCGAGGTGTTCGCCGAGGCGCTCGCCGCCGGCGCCACGCTGACGGTCGTCGACAACGCCGGCGGCGCGCTGCCCGGCCTGGCCGAGCCCGCCGCCGCGGCGTTCGTGGCCGCCGTCGGCCGCCCCGCGCGCGCCAAGCTCGGCTGGACCGACGTCGCCCGCTTCGCCGCCCTCGGCATCCCGGCGGTCAACTACGGCCCCGGCGACCCGCAGCTCGCGCACACCCGCGAGGAGTCCGTCCTGGTCGAGCGGCTGCAGCCGGCCGAGGACGCCCTGACCGCCTACCTGTCCGGAGGACGCGCATGACGACGATCCCGCCGCCCGACGGCGCCCGGAAGCCCCGCCCGACCCGGCACCGGGGCCCGATCATGCTGCGCGGCGGCGAGCCGGACCCGCAGCGGGCCGGCACCACCACCGACCAGCGGCTGCTCGACCGGCGCGGGCCCACCGACTGGGTGCACACGGACCCGTGGCGGGTGCTGCGGATCCAGAGCGAGTTCGTCGAGGGCTTCGGCCTGCTCGCCGAGCTGCCGCGGGCGGTCAGCGTGTTCGGCAGCGCCCGCACCAAGCCCGACCACCCGCACTACGCGGCCGGCGTCCAGATCGGCGCCGCGCTCGCGGAGGCCGGCTACGCCGTCATCACCGGCGGCGGGCCGGGGGCGATGGAGGCGGCCAACCGCGGTGCCTCGGAGGCCGGCGGGCTGTCGGTCGGGCTGGGCATCGAGCTGCCGTTCGAGCAGGAGCTCAACGAGTGGGTCGACCTCGGCATCAGCTTCCGCTACTTCTTCGTCCGCAAGACGATGTTCGTGAAGTACGCGCAGGCCTTCGTCATCCTGCCCGGCGGCTTCGGCACCCTCGACGAGCTGTTCGAGGCGCTCACGCTGGTGCAGACCCGCAAGGTCACCCGCTTCCCGGTGGTCCTGTTCGGCACCGAGTACTGGGCGGGTCTGGTCGACTGGATCCGCGGCACGCTGCTGGAGTCGGGCACGATCAGCGCCGGCGACCTCGACCTGTTCACCGTCACCGACGACGTCGACGTCGTCCTGGCGACGATCCGCGAGGCCGAGACCGCGCGCCAGAACGGCGAGGGCGGCGGCGGGATGCGGGCGCCGCTGACCCCGCCCCCGGTCGAGCCGGTCGAGGGCTGAGGGCGCCCCGTGCTGTCCTTCCTCGTCGGGCTCGCGGCGGTCGCCGTCGTCGGGGCGCTGCTGTTCCTCGGCGGCTCGCTGCTGCTCGGGCGGGGCGAGACCCAGCCCCCGGCCGACCTGGACCGCTCACCGGTCGAGCTGCCCGACGACCGCCCGGTGACGGGGGAGGACGTGCGCGGGCTGCAGGTGTCGGTGGCCGTGCGCGGCTACCGGATGACCGAGGTGGACTGGCTGCTCGAGCAGCTGGCCCAGGTGATCGAGGAGCGCGACGAGCAGATCGCCGCGCTGCGCGCCGAGCGGCCCGCCCGGGCGGCCGACGCCGACACCGACCCGGGGCTGACCCTGCCGGCCGCGGGCGCCCCGGCGGGCGCCCCGGCGGCAGGCGCATCCGCGGGCGGCCCGGCGGCCGAAGACGGGTCCGTGGACGAGGGAGCGCGGAACGGTGCCTGAGCTGGTGCTGCCGGTGTCGGTGGAGGCGCCGCAGGAGCGCGTGTGGGCGGCGCTCACCGACTGGCGCGCACAGGGCCGGTGGATGCCGGCCACCGACGTCGAGGTGGTCACCGACGCCGAGGAGGGCGTCGGCGTGCGGCTGGCCGCGCGCACCGGCGTCCCGCTGCCGTGGCGGCGCGGCCGGCACCTGGGCGTGCTCGACACGATGGTGGTCACCGAGTGGGACCCGCCGCGCCGGGTGGTCGTGCAGCACACCGGCCGGATCGTCCGCGGCCCCGGGATCTTCGAGCTGACCCCCACGACGACGGGCACCGACCTGGTCTGGACCGAGCGGCTGCACCTGCCGTTCGGGATCGTCGGGCGACTGGGCTGGCCGCTGGTGAAGCCGGCCGTCGTCCTCGGCTTCCGGATCTCGCTGCGCCGCTTCGCCCGGTTCGCCGCCACCTACGCCGGCTGAGCGGCGGCGGCGCGCACCGCCTCCCGGCTGGTGTACCAGCGCCGCCAGAGCACGGCGGCGGTGAGCAGGGTGAGCACCGTCCCGCCGTCGTACATCAGCCGCGCGCCCTCCTCGGCGCCCACCGTGCCCGCCGGCGGGTGGGCGTAGAGCACCTTGGCGAGGACGTCGTGCGCGGCGGCGCCGCCGGCCAGGGCGAGCGCGCGCACGCCGACGCCGCGCCGGTGCGGCGCGGGGTCGACCGCCAGCACCGACGCGGTGGCCAGGTAGCCGCTGACCAGGACGTGCGCGGACACCAGCGCCGACAGGGCGGGGGAGTGCGCGAGCGCGCCGTGCAGTCCGGTGCCGTAGAGCAGCCACAGCCCGGCGGCGTTGAACGGGACGGCGACCAGAGGGTCGGTGAGCAGGCGCAGCGGGGCGGTGCGCAGCAGCCGGGCGAGCCGGCGGCCCCCGGCCGGTGGCAGCGCCCGCAAGGCCAGGGTGACCGGCGCGGCCAGGACCAGCAGCAGCGGCGCGGCCATGCCCAGCAGCAGGTGCCCGGCCATGTGCGCGCGCAGGTCGCCGTGCGCACCCATCGGGCCTGCGACGGCGACCGCCGCGGCCGCCACCCCGGCCAGCCACGACGCGGTGCGGGCCACCGGCCAGGGGCTGCGGCAGCGCCAGGTGGCGCCGACGTAGGCGCAGGCGGCGAGCAGGGCCAGCGCCGCCGCGGTCACGCGGCGGGCACCCGCCGGGCGCGCAGCAGCAGCGCCACCCCGGCGACGAGCAGGAGGACGCCGGGCAGCACCCAGGCGACGTCGTAGCCGGTCAGGTCGACGCCGTAGCGGACCTGGTGCAGCCGCAGCACCTTGTGGTGCACCAGGCCGTCCCAGGTCTGGAAGGCGCCGGCCCCGGTGAGCAGCGCGCCCCACCACAGCGGGGGCAGGAACCGGCCGCGGCGGCGGGCGTCGGCCAGCAGCGCCATGCCGGCGACGGCGGCGGAGAAGGTGCCGGCGTGCAGCAGCCCGTCGGAGACCAGGCCCGCCGCGCCGCTGGCCCGGTCGTAGAAGTGGTGCCAGTGCAGGAGCTGGTGGAAGACGATCTCGTCGACCGCCCCGGCCACCCCCGCGCCGAGCAGCAGGCCGGAGACCAGCAGCCGGCGGCGGGCCGGCGGCCGGGTGGAAGCGTCGGCCACGCGGGCCTCCCGTCGTCGCAGGTGCTCCGGCGCTGCCCGGCCGGGCGGCGCCGGAAACCGCGCGGCTCGACCGGACCCGGCCCCTGGGGCATGCCGCACGCTCGTCGGCGTGAGCGGGGACCTGCTGCGACCCGGGGAGTTCCCGCGCCGCACCCGGCTGTCGGCCAAGGCGCCGCGGCTCTACGCCGAGCAGGGCCTGCTGGTGCCCGACGCCGTCGACCCGTGGACCGGCCACCGCGGCTACGCCCTCGCACAGGGGGACCGGGCCCGGCTGATCGCCGCGCTGCGCCGGGCGGGCATGCCGCTGGCGCGGGTGCACGACGCCGTCGACCTCGAGCCGGGTGCCCGCCGGGCGGCGGTGGCCCGCTGGTGGGACGGGGTCGAGGAGGACCTGCGGCGGCGCCGGGACCTGGTGGCCGCCCTGACCGCGGAGACCGAGGAGGACGACGTGCGCGAGGTGACCCTGCGCGAGGTGCCCGGGGCAGACGGTGCTGACCGCCGAGCGACGGCTGGCCATCGACGGGCTCGACGCGTTCATCAGCGGGGCGGGGGAGGAGATCGACGCGCACCTGACGCGCTGCGGCGCGCGGCCGGCCGGCCCGCTGCGCGTCGTCCACCACGGCATGGTGACCGAGGACGGCGACGGCCCGGTCGAGGGGGTGCGGCCGTTCACCGGCTCCGTCGAGCCGGCCGGCGAGCTGCGGATCCGGCTGCAGCACGCCGGGCGGGAGGCGGTCACCTGCCTGTCGCGGCGGGAGGCGGAGTTCCCCGGCATCCTGCGCGCCTACGACGCCGGCGGCGCGTGGGTGGACGCCCGGGGGCTCGAGCGGGCCGGCAGCCCCGCCGAGGTCCACCTCGGCGCGCGCGACGCCGGCCCCGACGAGCCGCACGTCGAGGTGGCCCGGCCGGCGTCAGGTCCCGCGTGAGACGGCCAGCCGGGCACCGAAGGCGAGCAGCGCGCAGCCGGTGACCGCGTCGAGGGCCCGCCGGACGGGGCGGCGCGCCAGCACCCGGCGGGCTCGCGACAGGCCCGCGACGAGGAGCAGCAGCCACACCAGGCCGACGGCGGCGTGGGTGAGCGCGTAGGCCAGCAGCACCGGCACCGGCGTGCCCGGCGCGAGGAACTGCGGCAGCACCGCCAGGTAGAAGGCGAGCACCTTCGGGTTGGTGACGTTGCTGAGGAAGCCCTGGCGCAGGCCGGTCAGCGCCGCCCGGCCGGTCGCGGCACCGCCGTCGTCGAGGGCGGGGTACCGGCCGCGCACCGCCGAGGCGAAGGCCTGCAGCGCGAGGAACGTCAGGTAGGCGACGCCGGCCCAGCGGATCGCCTGGAACAGCGGCTCCACCCGGACGACGAGGGCGGCGAGCCCCGTGGCGGCCGCCGCGCCCTGCAGGACGTTGGAGACGGTGATGCCGACCGCGCTCCACGAGCCGCGGACCCGCCCACCGCCGAGGGTGTTGCGCAGGACGACGGCGACGTCCGGGCCGGGCACGAGCACCAGCACGACGGCGAGGACGACGAAGGTCCCGTAGCCCGACCACCCCACCGGCCGACCGTACCGAGCCCCCGGTCAGGACCCGGCGACCGCGGCCCCCCGTGCGCGTTCCTCGAGCCGGGCGCGCAGCCCGCCGACGAACAGCGCCAGCCCCTCCTCGAACCGCTCGTCGTCGCCGCCGGCGGTCCGGGCGGCGGCCGCCACCGTGGGGTAGCCCGCCATGTCGCCGCCGGGCTGCTCCTCCAGGGGCCGGTCACGGTCGGCCTGGGTCTCCAGGGCGTCGCCGAGGATGAACGAGCCGAGGGCCGTGATGACCCGGACCGCCTCGCCGGGCTCGAGCCCCGCCTCGACGAGGACGCCGAGGGTCCGCTCGATGCCGGGCAGCGCGTCCTCGGTCGGCCGGTTGCCGGCGACCACCTGGACGCTGTCGCGGTGGGCCAGCAGCAGCGCCCGCCGCACCCGGCTCGCCTCGGCCAGCCACTCCCACACCGGCTCGCCGGGGTGCGGCGCGCGGGTGCTCTCCGGGACGTCGGCCAGCACCCGGTCGGCCACCAGGTCCAGCAGGTGCCGCTTGTCGCGGACGTGCCAGTAGAGCGTCGGGGCGCTCACGCCGAGCCGCGCGGCCACCCCGCGCAGGGTCAGCCCCGTCAGGCCCTCGTCGTCGAGGAGCTCGACGGCGGCGCGGACGACGTCGTCGCGGGAGATCGGCACCTTGACACTCTAACGGTGTTCGAGGACGCTGCGAGGGTGACTCTAACGGCGTTAGGGACCCCGTCGGGGGAGGCCGGCACCGGGCGGCCGCCCGCGGTCGAGGTCAACGGCCTGGTCAAGACGTTCGGCGAGGTCGAGGCCGTCCGCGGGATCGACCTCTCGGTCCGCGCGGGGGAGCTGTTCGGCTTCCTCGGCCCCAACGGGGCGGGCAAGTCCACCACCATCCAGATCCTCTGCACGCTGCTGCGGCCCACGGCGGGCGCCGCGCGGGTGGCCGGCTTCGACGTCGTCCGCGACCGCACCGAGGTGCGGCGGCACATCGGCCTGGTCTTCCAGGAGACGACGCTGGACGCGCACCTCACCGCCGAGCAGAACCTGCGGTTCCACGCCGACATCTACGGGATGCCGAAGGCGGAGGTCGGGCCGCGGATCGACGCCGTCCTGGAGATGGTCGGCCTCGCCGACCGGCGGCGCTCGCTGGTCCGCACGTTCTCCGGCGGCATGAAGCGCCGGCTGGAGATCGCCCGCGGGCTGCTGCACTCGCCGCGCGTGCTGTTCCTCGACGAGCCCACGATCGGCCTGGACCCGGAGTCGCGGGCGGGCCTGTGGGGCTACGTCGACCGGCTGCGCGCCGAGGAGGACATCACCGTCTTCCTCACCACGCACTACATGGACGAGGCCGAGCGCTGCGACCGCATCGCGATCGTCGACGCCGGCCGGATCGGCGCGCTGGACACCCCGTCGGCGCTCAAGGCCGGCGTCGGCGCCGACCGGGTGCGGGTGCGCACCGCCGACGACGACGCGGCCGAGGCCCTCGTGCGCGAGCGGCTCGGCGTCGAGACCGCCCGGGAGGACGGCGTGCTGGTCGTGCTCACCCCCGACGGCGAGCAGTTCGTGCCGCGGCTGTTCGAGCTCGGCCTGACGGTGCGCTCGGTCAGCGTCTCCCGGCCCACCCTCGACGACGTGTTCCTCGCCTACACCGGCGCGCGGATGTCCGAGCGGCAGGCGGGCGCCGGCGGGCGCGGCCCCGGGCGGGGCCCGGTGTCCGGCGCGGTGTCCGGTGCGATGTCCGGCCCGATGGGCGGCCGGCGGTGACGGCCACGACCGCGCCCGTCCGGCTCGCCGGCCGCGGGCTGCGCCACGAGCTGCGCGCCGTCCGGGTCGTCTGGCACCGCGACCTGCTGCGCTTCCGCACCGACCGCGGGCGGATCCTGTCGTCGTTCGCCCAGCCGCTGCTGTTCCTGTTCGTGCTGGGACAGGGCCTGGGCGCCACCCTGCCGGTGGGCACCTTCGGCGACGCCGGCTACTCGACGTTCCTCTTCCCGGGGGTGCTGGCCACCTCGGTCATGTTCACCGCCGTCTTCTCGGCGATCTCGATCGTCTGGGACCGCGAGCTCGGCTTCCTGCGCGAGATGCTCGTGGCACCGGTCGGCCGCACCAGCATCGTGCTCGGCAAGGCGCTGGGCGGGGCGACGGTGGCCACCCTGCAGTCGGTGGTGCTGCTGGCGCTGGCCGGGCTGGTCGGCGTCCCCTACGACCCGCTGATGATGCTGGGCACGGTCGGGCTGCTGTTCGTCGTCGCCTTCGCGATCACCGCGCTCGGCCTGGTGATCGCCGTCCGGGTCGACCAGATCCAGACCGTCATGCCGCGGGTGCAGCTGCTGCTCGCGCCGCTGATGTTCCTCTCCGGCGCGTTCTTCCCCGTCTCGGGCCAGCTGCCCGGCTGGCTGCACGCGCTGGCGCTGGCCAACCCGGTCACCTACGGCGTCGACGCGGTGCGGCGGGTGGTCCTCTCCCGCGTCGACCCGTCGATCGGCGACTCCGTGGCCCTGCACTGGGGCAGCTGGCCGGTGCCGGTGTGGCTCGACGTCGTCCTGGTGGCCGGCGTCGGCGGGGTGCTGCTCGCCGTCGCCGCGTGGATGTTCAGCCGCCCCGAGTAGCCCGGGAGGCCACGAACGCCATGGCCTCCTCCGCGAGCGCGAGGTCGGAGGCGGGCGTGCCGTGGTCGAGGGCCACCCACTCGCGCATCGGCGTGCCGTTGGCCGCGGCGAACGGCAGCCCGGTGCCGGCCGCGACCAGCCCCTCCACCCGGTGGGCGGGCAGCTTGAGGACCAGTGCCCCGCCGACGACCATCGCGAAGATCGACCCGTGCACGGTCAGGGCGGCCGAGCCGAAGCCGCGCCGCCCGCCCGCGCCGGGCGGGCCCACGCCGGGCCGGGTGGCGAGGGCCTCGACCAGGGAGGCGAAACGCGCGTCGGGGTCCATGACGGGACAGTCCACGGCGGCGCGGCGGGACGTGCAACGGGAACCGTCGCGGGCGGCGGGCAGGATGGCGCGGTGAGCCGTCGCGGGTGGGTGCTGTTCCTGGCGATGTCGGTCATCTGGGGCGTGCCGTACCTGCTGATCAAGGTGGCCGTCGAGGAGACGTCGCCGGTGGTCGTGGTCTTCGTGCGGTGCGTGGTCGGCGCCGCCGTGCTGCTGCCCCTGGTGCTGGCCCGCGGGCAGGTGCGCCCGGCGCTGCGGCACTGGCGGCCGCTGCTGGCGTTCACCGTGCTGGAGATGACGGCGCCGTGGCTGCTGCTGTCCTACGCCGAGGTGACGCTGTCGAGCTCGCTGACCGGTCTGCTGGTCGCGTCGGTGCCGTTCGTCGCCGCCGTCGCCGCGCGGCTGCTCGGCGGGGAGGAGCGGCTCACCGCCGTGCGGCTGGCGGGGATGGGGCTCGGCGTCGTGGGCATCGTCGCGCTGCTCGGGCTCGACGTCGAGGGCATCGCGCTGCTGCCGGTGCTCGCGGTGGTGGCCGTCGTCATCGGCTACGGCACCGCGCCGCTGATCGCGAACCGGGCGCTCGCCGACGTCCCGGGGGTGGCGGTCAGCGCGATCGCCCTGGTGCTCACCGCGGTGGTCTACGCGCCGTTCGCCGTGCCGCGGCTCGGGCAGCTGACCTCGGCCTCGGCGCCCGCCCTGGGCTCGCTGGTGGTGCTCGGCGTGGTCTGCACGGCGCTCGCGCTGGTGCTCTTCTTCGCGCTCATCCGCGAGGTCGGCCCGCAGCGCGCCCTGGTGATCACCTTCGTCAACCCGGCGGTCGCGGTCGTCGCGGGCGTGCTGCTGCTCGACGAGCCGTTCACCCTCGGCCTGGCCGTCGGCCTGCCGCTGGTGCTGGCCGGCTGCGTGCTCGCCACCCGCCGCAACGCGCCGGCGGCGGCGCCGGTCGAGTCGCCCGTCCCCTGAGGCCCGCGCATCTCCGGTCCGTCCGCGCGACCTGCGACGAAGGGCCCGGCGTCCCGTCAGGCGGCCCCAGGGACACGGACGCGGGGACATGGGATGCCTGGGGCGCCGTTCCCGGCGGACCGTTCCCGACGGGAGCGCGCGGCCGGGCCTTGACGTCGACACTTGCATTTTGCAAGTGTCGACCGCATGAGCCTCTTCATCACCTGCCCGGTCGAGGACGTCGAGCGCGCGACCGCCTTCTACACGGCCCTCGGCTGGACCCTCAACGCCGAGATGTCCGATCACAACGTGTCGTGCTTCGCGATCGCGCCCGAGCAGTACGTCATGCTCGGCAGCCGCCAGATGTACGCGAGCGTCGGCGGCGTCGAGGAGCTGGTCGGCGGACCCGACACGCCCTCGAAGGTCACCGTCTCGTTCGACCTGGGCAGCCGCGAGGCGGTCGACGAGCTCACCGAGCGCGCCCGCGCCGCAGGCGGCCGGATCGGTGACACCGACGACTACCCCTTCATGTACCAGCGCCAGTTCGACGACCTCGACGGCTACCACTACTCGCCGTTCTGGATGAAGCCGGCCGCCGATCCGACCGCGTGAGCGACCTCGCCGCGGCCCTCGACGTCGTCGGAGCCCGGTGGGCCCTCCTGGTCGTCGAGCGGCTGCTCGACGGGCCGCAGCGCTACGGCGATCTGCAGCGCGACCTCGGAGTGCCCACGAACGTGCTCGCGACCCGCCTGCGCGAGCTCGAAGCGGCCGGCGTGCTGACCCGTCTACCCCTCCGGCACAACACCCGGGCCTACGCGCTGACCGAACGCGGGCTCGCCCTGGGCGAGGCGATCGCCGCGCTGGCACGCTGGGGCGCCGAGCAGGCCTAGGCATGGCCTGGGACCGCGATGCGCCCGAGAGGTTCGGCGGGCGGGGTCTGTCTCGGTGGCGGTGACCGCAACGCCGCCGGTGTGGTGATCTCGGTGCCGTCGGGGCGCCAGGTGTGCCATCGCCCGTCCGGTTGCCGCTCGACGCGGAAGCCGGAGTGGACCTTGGTGTGGTGGCGTTCGCACAGCAGCGCCGAGTTCTGCAGTGAGGTCTCGCCGCCGTCGAGCCAGTGGACGAGGTGGTGGACGTCGCACCACCAGGTCGGTGCGCCGCAGCCGGTGAACACGCAGCCGCCGTCGCGCACCTCCGCGGCCTTCCGGATGCCGCGGGTGGCCAGCCGGTGGTCCCGGCCGACGTCGAGCGGGACGCCGTCGGGGCCCATGACCACCCGCGCGATGCTGCTGTCGCAGGCCAGCCAGCGGGCCCGGGCGGCGGAGACCAACGCCCCCGAACCGAGTTGCGCGCTGCCCTGCCCGGTGGCGAGGTCCTCGGCGTCGACCTTCACCACGACCTGTGGCTTGACCCCGCGCAGCTGAGGGGTGGCGCCGGTGGCCAGCGCGGTGTCGGCCAGTTGCACGGCGCCGTCGGCCAGGCGTTGGGCGCGGGTGCGCTCGTCGCCGGCGGGCCGGTCGGCCTGCACGTGCGCCTCCACCGCGGTGGCGAACCGCTCGGCGCCCACGGCGTCCAGCTGCAGGTGGAAGCTGACCGTGCCGTCGGCGTGGCGGACCACCGACATGCGCCGCCCCTCGGTCGGGTCCGGCTCGGGCCCGTCGGGATCGAGGGCGTTGCAGTACCGCCGCACCACGACGACCAGTGCGTCGTGGTCCTGCTCGATCGCCACGTCGGTGAGCACCGCGTCGATCTCGCCCAGGTCCACGCCCTGCGCGGCGGCGGCGGCCAGCCGGACCGGGGTGGTCACCTCCGCGGCCACGGCCACCTGCGCGGCGGTGACGAGCCCGGCGTCGTGCGCCTCGGCGAGGGTGGGCAGGTGCTCCAGCGCGCGGGCGTTGCGCGCCGGCCGGGACGCCTCCCGCCCGGACAGCCGGCAGTGCCCGCGCAGCCACGACGCCACGGACTTCAGCCCGTCGCGCTCGGGAGCGGAGGACAGCTCCGCCGCCCGCACAGCGCGCGCCAGCCGGGCGTCGATCCGGTTGCGCTCGGCGACCAGCGCGGCGACGTCGTCCAACACGTCCCCGCCACCGATCCCGCTCGAACACATGTACGGAGTTTACCGATGCGAGTGTGGTGCAGCGACTCGTATGCCCAGGTCAGGAGCCTGTCCACAGATTTGCCGAGGGGCTTGCGGAGCGACCGTACGCGGCGGACAACGGGAGCCATGACGACCGACCTGTCCCTGCCCGCCGCTAGCGTCCCCGCCGTGGAACCCGACCGCGTCCGCTGCGCCTGGGGGGACAGCACTCCCGAGTACGCGCGCTACCACGACGAGGAGTGGGGGACGCCGCTGCGGGGCGACGACGCCCTGTTCGAGCGGCTCTGCCTCGAGGCGTTCCAGTCCGGCCTGTCCTGGCTCACCATCCTGCGCAAGCGGCCCGCCTTCCGCGCCGCCTTCGCCGGCTTCTCCATCGACGCGGTGGCCGCCTTCACCGAGGAGGACGAGGCGCGGCTGATGGCCGACGCCGGGATCGTGCGCAACCGCGCCAAGGTCGCCGCCGCCATCCGCAACGCCCGCGCCGCGCAGCAGGTCGACGGCGGCCTGTCGGACCTGCTGTGGTCGTTCGCACCGACCGGCCCGCGGCTCCGCCCGGCCACCCTCGCCGATGTGCCGGCCACCAGCCCCGAGTCGGTCGCGATGGCCAAGGAGCTCAAGCGCCGGGGCTTCGCGTTCGTCGGTCCCACGACCGCCTACGCCCTCATGCAGGCCACCGGCATGGTCGACGACCACGTCGCGACCTGCTTCCGGGCGACCCCCTGACGGGGCTCAGGTTGGAACCGCGGCGGGGATACGGGATCATGGGACAGAGCTACGCACCGAGGAAGAGCCACACCGCCGCCGCCAAGGAGCCGCGGGTGGCCGGCGAAGGAGGCACGCATGGCGGCCATGAAGCCGCGCACGGGTGAAGGTCCCCTGGAGGTCACCAAGGAGGGGCGCGGCCTGGTCATGCGGGTGCCGCTCGAGGGCGGCGGTCGCCTGGTCGTCGAGCTGTCGCCCGACGAGGCCGCGGCGCTCTCCGAGGCCCTGAAGGGCGCGACCAGCTGAACGTCTCCGCGAGCCTGCCCTCGGGCAGCCCCGCGCAGGACGACGCGGCCCCGGCCGCCGGCAGCACGCCGGCGACCGGGGCCGCCCCCTTGCCGCGGGTGGAGCTGCTGACCGCGCTGCCGCGCCTGGCCGAGGACGACGTCCTCGCCGTCCCGGTCGGCACCGGCGCCGCGCTGCCCCCGTGGCTCGCCTCGCCGGCGTTCGGCACGCAGCCGCCGGTCCCGGCCCGGCTGCTGGCCGGTGCGCTCGCCGACACCGGCAACACCGGCAAGCCCGGTGGCATCACCAACCTGCCCGTCCCCGGCCGCCGCCCGCGCAGCGTCGTCGCCGTCGGCACCGGCGACGGCACGCTGCCGCACCTGCGGGGCTACGTCGCCACCGCGGTACGCCGCGCCCAGACCCTTGCCGAGCACGGCGCCGCCCGCCTCGTGCTGCCCCTGGACACCGCGCTCGCCCCGGCCGGCGCCGACGAGGTGCGCGCCGCCGTCGAGGCCGCGCTCCTGGCCGGCTACCGGTTCCGCGCGTCCTCCCGCCCGCACCCGCCGCGGCTGCGCACCGTCGCCGTGGTCGCCACCGACGCCGCCGACCCGGCCGTGGTCGCCGCGGCCCGCGCCGGTGAGGTCGCCGCCCGCGCCGTCGCCTGGGCCCGCGACCTGGTCAACACCCCGCCCGAAACCGGCGACCCGGCCGAGCTGGCGCAGCAGGCGCTCGACCGGCTCGGGGGCCTGCCGCACGTCACCGTCACCGTGCTCGGCCCCGAGGAGCTCGCCGCGGGCGGCTTCGGCGGGGTGCTCGCTGTCGGCGGTGGTTCGGACTCCCCACCGCGCCTCGTCGTCGCCGCCTACGACCCGCCCGGTGCCGGGCCCGCGCACCCCGTGATCGTCGGCAAGGGCATCACCTACGACACCGGCGGCCTCCAGATCAAGCACGGCCCCGGCATGCGCGACATGAAGACCGACATGGCCGGGGGAGCGGCGGTGCTCGCCGCGGTCGACGCCGCCGCCCGCCTGGAGCTGCCGGTGCGGGTGACCGCCGTCGTGCCGGCCGCGGAGAACGCGGTGTCGGGCGCGTCCTACCGGCCGGCTGACGTCATCCGGCACGTCGGCGGGCGCACCACCGAGGTGCAGAACACCGACGCCGAGGGCCGCCTCGTCCTCGCCGACGCCCTCGCCCACGCCCGCCTGCGCCTCGGCGCCACCGCGCTCGTCGACGTCGCCACGCTCACCGGCGCCATGAAGGTCGCGCTCGGCGCGCGCACCGCGGGCCTGTACGCCACCACCGACGGCCTGGCCGACGCGCTGTCCACCGCCGCGCTGCACGCCGGCGAGCGGGTCTGGCGGATGCCGCTGGACGAGGAGTACGCCGCCCAGCTGGCCAGCGACGTCGCCGACGCGAACAACGCCCCCGGCAACCCCGGCGGCACCACCGCGGCGCTGTTCCTGCGGCCGTTCGCCGGCGACCTGCCCTGGGCGCACCTCGACGTCGCGGGCCCGGCCCGCGTCGGCTCCGACGACGCCGAGGTGGTCAAGGGCGGCACCGGCTTCGGCGCCCGCACCCTGCTGCGCTGGCTGGAGGCCGGCGCCCCGCTCGACCCGTCGCCCGTCACCACGGACTGAGGAGCCCATGAGCACCGACGACACCGGCGTCGTCTTCCCCGCCGGCCCCGACGGGCGGCGCAGCACCGCGGCGGTGGGCCGCGCGGTGGTCGCCGACGCGCTGCGGCCGGTCGACCCGGTGGGCGCCCGCGCCGTCGAGCAGGAGACCAACTGGCGCGCCGGGTACCTCACCCACTTCCGGCGGCTCGTCGAGGCGGGCCTGGCCTCCCCGGAGGCGGCGCGCACCGTCGCCGGCGCCGGGCTCGACGCCGTGCACGCCCGGCTGCGGGTGGCCGGGGACGACGGCGAGCGGCCGCTGTCGGCCCTGCTCGACGCGCCGGCCACGCGCACTCCGGGCACCCGGGAGGTCGCCGGCGAGGGCGAGGCCGAGCACGAGTTCAGCCTGCCGTTCCACGGGTCGCGGCTGCGCGGCGCCGAGCTGTCCCGGCGGCTGGACACCTGGGCCGAGTGCGGCGTGCTCGAGCCGTCGGCGGCCGAGGCGGTGCGCACCGTGGCCGCCCACCCGGAGTGGCTGGCGCTGCCCGGCCGCACCGTCGTCGTCCTGGGCGCCGGGGCCGAGATGGGCCCGCTCACCGCGCTGCTGCGCTGGGGCGCCACCGTGGCCGGGGTCGACCTGCCCCGGCCGGACCTGTGGCGCCGCGTCCTCGACACCGCCCGCCGCGGCGCCGGCACGCTGCTCGTCCCCGCCGACGGCGACCTGCCCGGCGGCGCGGGCGCCGACCTCGTGCGCGAGGTGCCCGCCGTCGCCGACTGGGTGGCCGGGCTGCCGGGGGAGCCGGTGCTCGGCAACTACGTCTACGCCGACGGCGCCACGAACGTGCGGGTCTCCGCCGCCGTCGACGCGCTCACCCTGCGCCTGCAGGCGGCCCGGCCGGAGACGGCGCTGGCCTTCCTCGCCACGCCCACCGACGTGTTCGCCGTCCCCGGGGAGGCCGTCGCGCAGTCGGTGCGCGCCTACGCGGGCCGCTCGCGGGTGGGCAAGCTGGTCGGCCGGCCGCTGCGCACCCTGTCGGCCGGCCGGCTGCTGCAGCGCGCCTACGTGCCCGGCGCCGACCCCGGGATCAACGACAGCCTGGTCGCCCAGCAGGGCCCCAACTACGCGCTGGCCAAGCGGCTGCAGCGCTGGCGGGCCACGGTGGCGCGGGCCGCGGGGACGACGGTGTCGATGAACGTCGCCCCGCCCACCCGCACCCGCTCGGTGGTGAAGAACCCGGCGCTGGCCGCCGCCTACGCCGGCGCGCACCGTTTCGGCGTCGAGGTGTTCGAGCCGGCGACGTCGAACGTGCTGATGGCCGCGCTGCTCGTGCACGACCTGCACACCGGCGGCGGCCCGCGGCACGAGCACCCCTGGCAGGACGAGGCGCACGCCGCCGTCCACGGCGGGCTGTGGCGGACCGCCTACGCGCCGCGCAGCGCGCTGGGCCTGGCCGCGGTGCTGGGCCTCGGCGCCGCGCGGGGCTGAGGTGCGCTCCCGCGCGTCCTGGCTGGTCCCGCTGCTGGTGGCCCTGGCCGTCGTCGCGGTGACGGCGGTCGCGCTGGCCGTCCGCACGCCCGGCGGTGCGGCCGACGCCGCGGGCATCGGCGTCCCACGCTCCCCGTCCCCGGCGACCCCGCCCGCGCCCGGTCCGGAGGACGCGCCGGCGGTCCCGCAGCCCGTGGCGCCGGCCTGCTCGCCGCTCGGCCTGCTGGTCACCGCCGGCCCGGTCGACGCCGGGCTCGGTCACCGTGCCGTCGTCGTCACGGTGACCAACTGCGGGGACGCCCCGCGGGAGGTGACCGGCTACCCGGCGGTCGAGGTACTCGACGCCGCCGGCCGGCCGATGCCGTTCACGACGGAGCACGAGTCCAGCTACATGGTCATCGACCCCGGCCCCGCCCCGCTGGTGCTGTGGCCGGGGGAGAGCGCGGTGACCGGGGTGTCGTGGTCGGCGACGGTGACCGCCGGCGGGCTCACCGAGGGCCAGGCGCTGCGCGTGGTCCCGGTGCCCGGCGACCCGGGCCAGGTGCTGCCGATGTGGGTGGACGCCGGCACCACCGGGGAGATCCAGGTGGCCGCCTGGGCGACCGGGCTCGCGCGCTGACGCTCACTCGCCGGTGACGCCGTCGACCGCCTCCCGCAGCAGGTCGGCGTGCCCGGCGTGCCGCGCCGTCTCCTCGACCAGGTGCAGCAGCATCCACCGCAGGCTGAACCGCCCGCCGGAGCGCAGCGGGACGGCCGAGAGCGCGTCGAGGGAGCCGGCGGCGGCCACCACGGCGTCGGTGCGCCGGCAGGCCTCCCGGTAGCGCTCGCGCAGATCGTCCGGCTCGAGACCGAGGGCGGCGTCGAACTCCCAGTCGGGGGTGGCCTCCCAGTCGACCCCGTCCCACGGCGGGAGCTCCGCCTCCCCGGCGAACCGCTCCACCGACCAGGTCTCCTCGACCAGCGCCAGGTGGTACAGCAGCCCGGCCAGCGTGAGCGACGACGGCGGGTGGGTGCGCGCCAGCTGCTCGCGCGTGAGCCCGTCGGTCTTCCGCAGCAGTGTCTCGCGCTGGTAGGCGAGGTAGGCGCTCAGCAGGGTGGTCTCGTCGCCGGTTCCCGGCGGGTCGGTGCGCACGCGGGCAGCCTCGCACCGGCCGCCGACAGCGCGTGCCCCGGCTCAGGCGGGGCCGACCAGCCCGGCGACGATCTCGGCCGACAGGGTGACCAGCGGGAGCCCGCCGCCGGGGTGCGAGGAGCCGCCGACGAGGTAGAGCCCGCGGACGGGCGCGGCGTTGCCCGGGCGCAGGAAGGCCGCGCGGGCGCCGTTGCTCGACGTGCCGTAGATCGAGCCGCCGACGCTGCCGGTCTCCCGCGCGAGGTCGGCCGGCGTGCGGGCCACGCACCAGCGCACCCGGTCGCGCACGTCGAGCCCGCGCGCGGCCATCACCTCGAGCACCCGGCCGGCGTAGCGGTCGGCCAGGCCCGGCGCGTCCCAGTCGACGCCGGCGTCGGGGTCGTGCCGCGGCGCGTTGACCAGCACGAACCACGACTCGCTGTCGTCGTCGGGCCGGGTGGCCGGGTCGTCGGGCGCGCTCACGTAGATCGTCGGGTCGGGCACGGGGCACGGCACGCCGCGGTGCCGGCCGGTGCCGAAGACGGCGTCGAACTCGGCGTCGTAGTCGGCGGGGAAGGCGACCGTGTGGTGCGCCAGCCCGGGCGTGCGCCCCCGCAGGGCGAGCAGCAGCACGAACCCCGACAGCGACGGCGTCGCCCGGGTCAGCCCGCGCCGCACCGCGCGGGTGCGCCGGTTCGGCGGCAGCAGCCCTGCGTAGAGCGCCGTGGCGTCGGCCCCGGAGACCACGACGTCGGCGGTCATCTCGCCGCCGTCGGCCAGCTCCACCCCGGACACCCGGCCGCCGTCGCTGAGCACCCGCCGCACCGGCGTGCCGGTGCGGACGTCCGCGCCGCGCTCGCGCGCCCGGTCGGCCACCGCCTCCGCGAGCCGGTGCAGCCCGCCGCGCACGTACCAGGAGCCGAACGCCTGCTCCACCCACGGCACGGTGGCCAGCACCGCGGGCGCCCGGCGCGGGTCGGAGCCGGAGTAGGTGGCGTAGCGGTCGAGCAGCACCCGCAGCCGCGGGTCGCGGAGGTGGCGGGCGCCCAGCCCGCGCAGTGTCTGCCACGGCGCGACGGTGCCGACGTCGGCCGGGTCGCGGGCCAGCCGGGCGAGGGTCGCCGCCCCGCGCAGCGGCGAGCGGAGGAAGGGCTGCTCGGTGATCGCCCACATCGCCTCGGCGCGGTCGAGCAGCGCCCGCCACTGACCGCCGGCGCCGTCGCCGAGCGCCGCGTCCAGGGCTCCCGGGACGTCGTCGAGGTGCCCGGGGACGGCCAGCTCCGTCCCGTCGGCGAAGCGGTAGGCCACCGCGGGGTCCAGGCGCACCAGGTCGACGGCGTCCTCCAGCGGGCCGCCGGTGGCGTCGAAGAGGTCGCGCAGCACCTGGGGGAGCGTCACGAGGCTCGGGCCGGTGTCGAAGGCGTGGCCGTCGCGCTCGAACCAGCCGAGCTTGCCGCCGACGCCGTCGGCCTGCTCCAGGACGGTCACGCGGTGCCCGAGCGCGCCGAGCCGGGCGGCCGCCGCCAGGCCGCCGAGCCCGGCGCCGACGACCACGACGCGCGCCACACCGTCACCGTAGTGCGCCGGCCGGGTCCCCGATCGGGTGATCACCGGCCGGGACGCCGGCTGACCGGCTCCTCAGGTCCGGCAGGGGACGGTCAGCGCCAGGACGGCGAGGTCGTCGGCCTCGTGCGGCGAGCCCAGCCCCCAGTCCTCGACGGCCCGGGTCACCCCCTCGGCCAGGCCCTCGGCGGCGTCGAGCCCGTGCCTGCGCAGGACGCCGAGCAGTCCCTCCTCCCCGAACTGGCTGCCGGCTCGGTCGCGTGCCTCGGTCACCCCGTCGGTGTAGAGCACGAGGGCAGACCCCGGGGAGAGGTCGAGCCTCGTCTGCGGGAAGACCGGGTCGGCGTCGATGCCGAGGGGGCGTCCCGGGGTGCCGACCTCCGTCCACCCCTCTCCGGTACGGAGCACGGGCAGCGGGTGCCCGGCCACGGAGAGTGCCGCCCGAACCCCGTGGTCCCCGGGCTCGAGGACCAGGCAGCAGGCGGTCACGAACCGCAGCGGCCCGCTCGACTGCTCGTGCAGCAGGGCCGTGTTCACCGCGCGGAGCACCTCGGCCGGGTCCCCGGCGGCCGCCGCCGCACGGGCGGTGTGGCGGGTCAGCGCGGTCACCGCCGCTGCTTCGGCGCCGGTGCCGCACACGTCGGCGATGATCACCATCCAGCGCCCGTCCGGCAGCGCCGTCACGTCGTAGGTGTCGCCGCCCACGAGCGCGGACGCGCTACCCGGGCGGTAGCAGGAGGCCAACTCCAGGCCCGGGACCTCCGGCAGGGTGGAGGGGAGGAGGCTGCGCTGGAGGGTGTCGGCCAGGTGTCGCACCTCGGACTCGGCCCGGAGTCGGCTGAGGTACTGACCGATCTGCCGGCCGGCGTGGGCGAGGACGTCGAGGAGCTCGTCGGGCACCTGTCGCTGCCGCCGCGAGAAGAGCTCGCAGACCGCGAGCACGGCGCCGTCGTGGACCACCGGGAACGCGACACCGGTGCGCAGGCCGTCGGCCCGGGCCTCGGCCCGCCGCAGGAAGCGTGGGTCCTCCCAGAGGTCCTCCATCACCACCGGTGTCCGCGTCGACCAGGTCAGACCCGGGAGCCCGGACCCGCTGGGGAACGCCCGGCCCACGGTCCCGGAGTACATGGCGCCGACGTGTCCGCCCGGTGCGGTCCAGGCCCCCGCGTAGACCAGGTGCCCCGCGGCCTGGTCCGGCTCCCACAGGGAGGCGGTGTCCCAGTCGAGCTCGGCGCACAGGGTGGGCAGCAGCTGCTGGAAGGCGTGCTCGGCGTCCGGCGCTTCGGTGAGCGCGGCGGTGACGCGCAGCGTCGCGGCGAGGTACCGGCTCACCAGGAACTGGCGCTCGAGCAGGATCGTGGTGCTCGCGTCGCGCAGGACGGCCACCACGACCGCGCCGTCCGGGTCGGCGCCCTCGGTCGGGCCCAGCCGGGACAGCGTCAGGTCGATGGGGACCTCGTGGCCGTCGGCGTGCAGCGCCGGCACCTGGGTGGTGGCCCCCACCAGCGGTCCCTCGCCGGTCCGGCGGAAGCGCGAGAAACCCTCCCCGTGGCCGGCCCGGAACCGCTCGGGCATGAGCACGGTCAGCGACCGGCCGACCAGTTCAGCGGCGTCGTGGCCCAGCAGCACCCGCACCGCCGGGTTGACGTAGGCGATCCGGCCGGCGCCGTCGGCCACGACGACGGTGTCGGGGAGCGCCTCGAGGAGTGCGGGTGCGGGGACGGGCGACACGGGCTCGGGCTGCATGTCACTCCTCCCCCGGCGAGTTGCGGACGCGTCCGTCCAGCGTCGCACACGTCCGACCGGCGGCCGGGTCAGAACGCGTAGCGGACGCGCAGCCAGGGCGCGTGGAAGGCGATGAGCTCCTGCAGCCGCTCGACGCCCGCCCGCTTCACGTGGTTGCGGTAGCGGACGTTCCACTGGCCGTTCTGACTGCGCTTGGGCTGCTGGAGGTCCGGCCGCCACAGCAGGTCCTCGGCCTTGGGGTGCCAGCCGAGGTTGACCTCGTGCAGGTCGCGGTTGTGGGTCAGCATGATCACCTCGGCCGCCGCCTGCGCCTTCGCGGCGGGGGAGAGGGTGTCGTCGAGCTGCCGCAGCAGCTGCGCCCAGTCGGCCTCCCAGCCCTCGCGGAGCACCACCGGCGAGAGGTTGAGGTGCACCTCGTAACCGGCCTCGACGAAGTCGTCGACGGCGGCGACGCGCTCGGCGATGCGGCTGGTGCGCACGTCGATCACCCTCGAGTCGGCGTCGGGCATGAGCGAGAACCGGATGCGCGTGCGGCCCTGCGGGTCGAGGTCGAGCAGCTGCCGGTTGACGTACTTGGTGGCGAACGACGCCTTGGCGGTGGGCAGCTCGCGGAAGGTGGCGACCAGGTCGGCGACGTTGTCGCTGACCAGCGCGTCGACCGAGCAGTCGCTGTTCTCGCCGATGTCGTAGACCCAGCTCACCGGGTCGCACTGGTCGGCCTCGGTCTTGGGACCCTGCCGGGCGACGTGCCGGCGCAGGTACCCGGTGATCTGCTCGATGTTGGTGAACACGGTGATCGGGTTGGCGAAGCCCTTGCGCCGCGGCACGTAGCAGTAGGCGCAGGCCATGGCGCAGCCGTTCGCCGTCGACGGCGCGATCCAGTTCGACGACCGGCTGTTCGGCCGGGCCGACAACGACTTCTTGACGCCGAGCACCAGCGTCTCGGTCTTGACGCGCACCCAGCGCTCGACGTTGCCCTCGTTGCCGTTCAGCTCGGGGATCTGCCAGTGCGAGGGCACCTCGACCACCTCGGCGCCGGGGAAGCGGGCGAGCACCTCGCGGCCGCGGGCGGAGTCGAGGGCGGCGGGCTCGGCGTAGACGGTGCGCACGTCGAGCAGGCGGGTGGGGGAGGGGACGGGCGCGGGGGCGGTCGGGACGGACGACGGCGAGGGCGCTGCGGTCACACGGGTTACAGCACCCCCGCGGCGGGGTGGATTCCGCCGCTGACCTGCGGGGACGGTCACACGGGCCGGGTCAGGCGGCGGGTCCCTGCACCGGTCCGCCGGCGAGGTCCTCGAACCGCAGCCGGCCGCTCTCGAGGTCCTCGGCGACGTCCTCGACGGTCCGCCCGTCCGCCCAGGCGCTGCCGCGCAGCAGCGTCAGCGCCGTCGCCGGGTCGGTCTCCAGCGTCATCGCCGCGCGGCCGGCGGCGCGCAGCACGGCGGCCCGGCGGCGGGCCTCCGGGTTGTGCAGCCAGTCCGGCCCGCGCTCGGCCGGCCAGTCCGACCACACCGCCGCCTCGGTGAGCGCGGCGGTGACCAGCTCGCCGACCGCGACCGCGGCGAACACGTCCAGCGCGGGCACCGCGGCGTCGTCGGTGAAGTACAGGTCCAGGGCGCCCGCGCCGGCGAGGTCCTCGCGCAGCGGGAAGGCGACCACCGCGCGGAACGGCGTCTGCTGGGTGAGCAGGTCGGCGAAGGGTGCCCACCGCCGCCGCAGGTCGGCCAGCACGGCGAACACCGGCTGCCGTGTCCGTTGGGCCTCCCAGCAGGGACCGGCGCCGACGGTGAACTGCAGCCGCTCCGCGCACGCCGCCGCGGTGCTGCTCGACCCGAGCGGGATCCGCGCGCCGGCGGCGTCGACGACCGACAGCCCGGCGCCGTCGACGCCGAGCGTGGCCGCCGCTGCCCGGGACAGCCGCACGGGCAGCAGCTCGGTCCCGCCCGGCCCGCGGGCGGTCTGCTCGTGCAGCGCCGCGGCGAACCGTGTGGCGATGGTCACAGCCCATCCTCCCCCGGACCCGCCGGTCTCGTCACCCGTCCTGGCCCGCGCGGTGGGTGTAGGCCGCGCTGCGCACCGCCTCGTCGGACTCCAGGCCCGCGCCCAGCGCGCCGCCCACCGTGGCCAGCGAGCTCGTCAGCCACGCCAGCTCCAGGTAGTCGCCGAGCGAGGCCCGGTGCCCCAGGCCCTCGGCGAACAGCCCCGAGGGGACCAGCAGCAGCGCCCCGGCCAGCGCCAGCAGGAACAGCGCCGCGTACAGGGTCAGGACCCCGATGACGACGGTGGCCACCGTGGCCAGGTTGAACAGCGCCACCTGCTTGCGCACCCGCCGCGACCGCGCCCGCTCCCACAGCTCCGCGCCCACGACGAGCGTGGCGCAGATGGCCACCACCGAGCCGAGTCCGACGGCCAGGTGCCGGGGCAGGCCGAACCGGTCGGCCAGCAGCCAGACGTCCGGGGTGATGAGCGCGAAGACCCCGGCGGCCACGGCGGCGGTCAGCGCCCGCGACAGCGAGATCGTCAGCCGCCACGGCCGGTTGGCCCGCACCATGCCGACCAGCAGCCGTAGGTTCCCGCTGAGCACTCGGGCGGTGAAGCCGACGCCGTCGTCGCCGCCGGTGTCGGACGCCAGCTCCCGCACCCGCCGGCGCAGTGCCTCGGGGTCGTCGCCGCCGTCGTCGCCGAGCAGCGCGGCGACCAGGCCCGCCGACGTCTGCAGCGCCCGCCGCCGGCGGCCCACCGCGCCCAGCGCCGGCAGCGAGAGCACCGCGACGCCGTGCACGGGGCTCGCGTGCGCGACGACGGTGCGCCGGCCCACGGTCAGCGGCAGGTCGGTGACGCAGACGGCGAGGTCCCACTCCTCGGCCAGCAGCCGCTCCCGGGCCGCGGCCACGATCTCGGCGTCGTCGGCCGGCGGCTGCACCAGGCCGTCCTCGACCACGCGCACGTCCCAGGCCACGTCGGGGTGCCGCTCGCGCAGCGCGCCGGCGAGGTCGGCGGCGAGCTCGTCGGCCACCTCCAGCGCGGCCCCGGGCGCGGCCACCAGCCCGACGACGACGTCGGGCCGGGCGGCGGCGGCCCCGGACACGGGCTCGCTCGTCGCCGCGCTCACAGCCTCAGCCGGTCCTCGCGCCCGGTGCGCCACTCGACCATCACGATGCTGGCGTCGTCCTGCAGCTGCCCGGCCTGGTGCTCCATGACGCTGCCCATCAGCCGGCGCATCGTCTCCGGCGGCGGGTCGCCGGCGAGCTCGGCGCGGACCACGAGGTCGGCCAGCCGTTCCTCCCCGAAGAACGCCCCCTCCGGCGAGCGGGCCTCCACGACGCCGTCGGTGTGGAGCAGCACCCGGTCGGCCGGGCGCAGCTGCACCTCGCAGACCTCCGGCTCGCCGGACAGCAGCCCGAGCGGCCGGGCCGGCCGGCACGCGGGCGGGCGCAGCAGCCGGCCGTCACGGACGAGGATCGGGTCGGGGTGCCCGCAGTTCACCCAGCGCAGCCGGCCCGAGTCGAGGTCGAGCCGGGCGATGGCCGCGGTGGCGAACCGGCTGCCGCTGAACTCGGCGGCCACCACGGCGTCGACCGCGGCGGCGATGGCGGGCAGGTCCAGCCCGTCGCGCCGCGCGTGCCGGTAGGCCCCGACGGCGGCCACGGCCAGCAGCGCCGCGGGCAGCCCGTGGCCCACGGCGTCGAGGACCAGCAGGTCGACCTCCGGGCCGTTGACCGCGTAGTCGAACGTGTCGCCGCCGATGTCGTAGGCGGGCTCGAGCGCGCCGGTGATGACCACGCGCGAGCTGGCGTAGGTGAGCGGCGGCAGCAGGTCCCACTGCAGCTCGGCCGCGAGCGACAGCGGCCGGCGACGGCGGAGGCGGGCGAAGGAGTCGCTGTAGGCGTCCCGGGTGACCACCAGCTCGGCGACCAGCGAGGCGAACGAGCGGGCGTCGTCCTCGAGGTCCGGCGGCGGCTCCGCCTCCACGACGAACTCCAGCACGCCGATCCGCTCGGCGCCGTCGAGCAGGGGCACGAACAGCGAGCCCGGGCCGTCGTGCGGCGCGGACCAGACCGGCTCGACGCGGCGGAACGCGCGCCCGGCCACCGAGCCGTCGATCGTGAGCTCCGGCCGGTCGGGGACGTCCTCCCCGCGGACGGGCACCAGCTCGTGCTGGGCGTAGTCCGCGAGGTACACGACCGCCGCCAGGGTGCCCAGCCGGCGCGCGTGCGCCGTCACCACCGAGGCGAGCCGGTCGGCGGGCAGGTGGTGCGACGCGCGCACCAGGGCCCGGATCGGGTCCTCGGCGGAGGGCGGCGGCGCGGACGTCACGACGGGACAGCCTCCCATCCGGGCGCCGCCCCCGCCGTCCCGGGCTCAGCCGCGGGCCTCCAGGACCGACGAGTAGACCTGCACCGTCTGCTGGGCGATCGCCGGCCAGCCGAACTCCGACAGCACCCGCTCCCGGCCGGCGGCGCCCATGGCCGCGGCGCGGGCCGGGTCGGCCAGCAGCTCGGCGATCCGCGCGGCGAGCCCCGCCTCGAAGGCGGCGGCGTCGTCGGGGTCGTAGGGCACCAGCAGCCCGGTGACGCCGTCGGCCACGACCTCGGGGATGCCACCGACGGCGCTGGCCACCACTGCGGTGCCGCAGGCGGCGGCCTCGAGGTTGACGATGCCGAGCGGCTCGTAGACCGAGGGGACGACGAACACCGTCGCGCCGGTGATCAGCGGCACGAGCTGCTCGCGGGGCACCATCGCCTCGATCCAGACGACGCCCGGCCGGCGCGCCTGCAGCTCGGCCACCGCGTCGGCGACCTGCTGCCGCTCGGCCGGGGTGTCGGGGGCGCCGGCGCACAGCACCAGCCCGGCCTCGGGCGGCAGCTGCTCGGCGGCCCGCAGCAGGTGGACGACGCCCTTCTGCCGGGTGATCCGCCCGACGAACAGCGCGTAGGGCCGGTCGGGGTCCACGCCGAGGGAGCGGACGACGTCGGGCGCGGGGGTGGGCCGGTAGGCCTCGGCGTCGACGCCGTTGCCGACGACGTGCACCCGCGCGGGGTCGAGGTCGGGGTAGGCGTCGAGGACGTCGGCGCGCATGCCGTGGCTGACCGCGACGACGGCGTCCGCGGCGAGGTAGGCGGAGCGCTCCACCCACGAGGACACCCGGTAGCCGCCGCCGAGCTGGTCGGCCTTCCACGGCCGGCGCGGCTCGAGGGAGTGCGCGGTGACCACGTGGGGGATGCCGTGCACCAGCCCGGCGAGCAGGCCCGCGCCGTTGGCGTACCAGGTGTGGCTGTGCACCAGGTCGACGCCGGCCAGCCCGGCCGCGATCTCGACGTCGGTGCCCAGCGCCTGGAGCGCGCCGTTGGCCTGCGCCAGGCCCGGGGGCACCGGCCAGGCGACCGCGTCCGGCCGCGGGGCGCCGAAGCAGTGCACGTCGACGTCGGGCCCCGCGGGCAGCGCGCGCAGCGCCGCCACGAGGTGCTCGACGTGCACCCCGGCACCGCCGTAGACGTCTGGTGGCCACTCCCGGGTCACGATGCCGATCCGCACGGCGGTCACCCTAGGGGGCGGGAAGGGCGCGGGCGGGGCGACGCCGATCCCGGCCAGCGGCTAGGTTCCCTGCATGCGTGGCGGTCCTCGGGTTCTCGGCATCGTCCTGGCCGGCGGTGAGGGCAAGCGGCTGGCGCCCCTGACGCAGGACCGGGCCAAGCCGGCGGTGCCCTTCGGTGGCAACTACCGGCTCATCGACTTCGTGCTCTCGAACCTGGTGAACGCCGAGATCCGGCAGATCGCGGTGCTCACCCAGTACAAGAGCCACAGCCTCGACCGGCACATCACCACCACGTGGCGGATGTCGAACCTGCTGGGCAACTTCATCACCCCGGTGCCGGCGCAGCAGCGGCTCGGCCCGCGCTGGTACACCGGCAGCGCCGACGCGATCTTCCAGAGCCTCAACCTGATCTACGACGAGCGGCCCGAGATCGTCGTCGTCTTCGGCGCCGACCACGTCTACCGGATGGACCCGGGCCAGATGGTCGACCAGCACCTGCAGACCGGCGCCGGTGTGACCATCGCCGGGCTGCGCGTGCCGCGGCAGGAGGCCACCGGCTTCGGCGTCATCGACGCCGACGCCGACGGGAAGGTCCGCGGCTTCCTCGAGAAGCCCGCCGACCCGCCGGGCCTGCCGGACTCCCCGGAGGAGTCCTTCGCCTCCATGGGCAACTACGTCTTCACCACCGACGCGCTGCTCGAGGCGCTGCGCACCGACGCCGAGGACCCCGACTCGGTGCACGACATGGGCGGCTCGATCATGCCGATGATGGCCGCCACCGGTGACGCCTACGTCTACGACTTCTCGACCAACATCGTCCCGGGCAGCACCGAGCGCGACCACGGCTACTGGCGCGACGTCGGGACGATCGACGCGTACTTCGACGCGCACATGGACCTGGTGTCGGTGACGCCGGTGTTCAACCTCTACAACGACCGCTGGCCGATCTACACGCTGCCGCCGCAGCTGCCGCCGGCGAAGTTCGTGCTCGGCGGGCGGGCCGAGGAGTCGATGGTCAGCGCCGGCGCGATCATCGGCGGCGGCTCGGTGCACAACTCCGTCGTCTCGCCCGGGGTGCGGGTCGACCGCGGCGCCCGGGTCGAGGACAGCGTGCTCATGGACGGCGTGCAGATCGGCGAGGGCGCGTACGTGCGCCGCGCGATCCTCGACAAGAACGTCGTCGTCCCGCCGTGGGCGCGCATCGGCGTCGACGTCGACGCCGACCGCGCGCGCTACCACGTCAGCGCCGGCGGCGTGACCGTCCTCGGGAAGGGCGCCCGCGCGCTGCCGTGACCGAGCCGCTCGTCGTCACGCTGCTGCTCGAGGAGGAGGCGCAGGCGCGGTTCGACCGGCTGCGCGCCGAGCACTTCCCGCGCGAGCGCAACCACCTCGCCGCGCACGTGACGCTGTTCCACGCGCTGCCGGGGGAGGAGCGGCCCGCCGTCGAGGCGGCGCTGGCCCGCGCGGCCGGCCGCCCGCCGTTCGACGTCGCCGTCACCGGGCTGCAGCTGCTCGGCCGCGGGGTGGCCTACCGGCTGGCGTCACCCGAGCTGGCCGCGCTGCACGCGGGCCTCGCCGCGGAGTTCGGGCCGTGGCTGACCCCGCAGGACCGGCAGCGGCTCTCCCCGCACGTGACGGTGCAGAACAAGGTGGAGCCGGCGGTGGCCCGCGAGCTGCGCGACCGGCTGGCCGCGTCCTTCGTGCCGTACGACGTGCCCGCGCGGGGGCTGGGGCTGTGGCGCTACCTGGGCGGCCCGTGGGAGCCGCTCGGGGAGCACCCCTTCGCCGGCTAGGCGCGGCGGGCGGCCACGAGCAGGCCGGCGCCGATGGGCAGCACGGCCGAGGTCAGCGCCTCGTCCTCGCGGACGGTGCGCGCCAGCTCCCGCCAGGCGACGGTCTGCGGGTCGCGGGCGGCGCGGTCGCCGATCCGGTCGCCGTCGAGCAGGCCGTGGCAGGCGAGCGTGCCGCCGGGGCGCACCAGCCCGACGACGGCCTCGAGGTGCGCGGCGTACTCGGTGGGCGGGCCGGCGCACACGACGAGGTCGTACGCGCCGGGGGACAGCCGCGGCAGCACCTCGGCGGGCGTGCCGAAGATCATCCGGGTGCGTCCGGGCGGCACCCCGGCGTCGGCCAGCGCCCGCCGGGCGGCGCGCAGCTGCTCGGGGTCGGTGTCGAGCACGGTCAGGACGCCGTCGGGGCGCATGCCGCGCAGCAACCACAGGCCGGCGACGCCGCCACCGCTGCCGATCGAGACGACCGCGCGGGCGTTGCCCCCGGCGGCCAGCACGGCGAGCGTCGCGCCGACGGCCGGCTCCACCGGCGGCGGGCCGCCGAGCGCGGTGGCGCGGGCCCGGGCGGCGGCGAGGGCGGGGTCCTCGGTGGCGTACCGGTCGGCCCACGCGGCGCCGCCGGTGCCGCCCCGCGAGGGCGGTCCCGAGGCGATCGTCACCGGGCGAGGGTAGAGGCCGGGCCGCGACCGGCCCGGGACCCGAGCCTGTGAGGAACCTGTCAGAGGAACGCACCTGGGAACACCAGGGGAGCGGCCGGCCGTTAGACCGGGCGTGACACCCCAGCGTGCCGCCGTCCCTCCCCCTTCTCCGGGGGAGGTCGGCAGCGTGCGCGTCCGCGATACTGGGAGCGTGTCCGAGGCCAGCGTCCCCCCTCCCGCAGACCAGCAGCCGGCCGCGTCCGGCGCCGGTGAGGTGTGGGTCGCCCCGACGTGGGAGCAGGTCGTCCGCGACCACTCCGCCCGCGTCTACCGGCTGGCCTACCGCCTCTCGGGTAACGCGCAGGACGCCGAGGACCTGACCCAGGAGACCTTCGTCCGGGTGTTCCGCTCGCTCGCGGACTTCTCGCCGGGCACCTTCGAGGGCTGGCTGCACCGCATCACCACGAACCTGTTCCTCGACATGGTCCGCCGCCGCCAGCGGATCCGGTTCGACGCGCTCCCCGAGGACACCGAGCGGCTGCCGGGCACCGCCCCCAGCCCCGAACAGGTCTACGCCGACACCCACCTCGACCCGCAGGTGCAGGCCGCGCTCGACGCGCTGTCGCCGGAGTTCCGCGTGGCCGTCGTCCTCTGCGACATCGAAGGCCTCACCTACGAGGAGATCGCGGCGACGCTGGGCATCAAGCTCGGCACCGTCCGCAGCCGCATCCACCGCGGCCGCGTGCAGCTGCGTCAGGCGCTCGCCCACCTGGCCCCGCGCGGGGCCGCGACGGCACCGGGGGCCGGCGCATGAGCATGAGCCTGCCCGAGAGCCACCTGGCGCAGGAGGCGATCGCCGCGCTGGTCGACGGCGAGCTGGCCAGCGGGCCGGCCACCCGCGCCGCCCGGCACCTGGCCGGCTGCCTCGAGTGCCGGATGCTCGTGCAGGCCCAGCGCGAGGCCAAGGAGGCGCTGCACGCCGCCTCCGACGTCGCCGTCCCCGGCGACCTGCTCTCCCGGCTGTGCGCCATCCCGTTCACCGCCGACGTCCCCGGCGCGGGCGGCCTCGGCGCCCTGAGCGCCGGCCCCGGCCAGCTCACCGTCTCCGGCTCCTCCGGCCGGTTCACCGTCTCCCTCGACGACCCGCCGATGCGCCCCGCGCCGGCGCACCACGCGCGCTGGCTGCGCCGCGGGGTGGCCGGCACGCTCGCCGGGCTCGGCCTCGGCGTCGCCGTGCTCACCGTCAACCTGCCCGACGGCGGCCCGGTGCGGTCCGACCCGCCCGCCTCGGTGGCCGGCGGCTCGCAGCCCGAGGAGCGCACCGAGGTGGTGCCCCCGGTCGTGCGCACGCTCACCCGCTCCACGGCCGGTGAGGCGACGGCGCCCGCCGCCACGCCCTGACCCTCCGAGCCGAGTCCCAGGTCCGGAGAGGACGCTGTACCCGTGACGCCCCCCGACGCCCGGCAGGCCGGGTCCAGCGACGGCGACCGCACCGTCGAGGCCGTCCTCCCGCCGCCGCCCGCCGCCTCCCGGGCCGACTCGGCCGACGAGGCGCCCGCACTCCCGGCCGACGGCGAGGCGTTCGCCCGCCCGGCCGGCGCGCAGGGCCCGTTCGACCCGCCGGAGCGCCGCCGCCCGGCGGTGACCCCGCCCCCGCCGGCCAGCCCGGCGCAGCAGGCCGCCTTCGGCCGACCGGCCGCCGTCGCGGGCAGCTTCGCCGGCGACCGGCCCACCCCGCCCCCGCGGCCGGTGCCCCCGCCGCCGCCGGAGGCCGTGCTGCGCGCCTTCCGCGCGCCGGCCGGACAGGGCGGGCTGCAGGAGCCGCCCGGCGGGCGCCCCGGCCGCCGCCGCACCTCGGCCGGGCCGTGGTGGAAGTCCGACGCCCGCAGCGACCCCTGGCGCGACCCGCACGCCCCGGCCGGCCTCACCGGCCCGGCGGTGTTCGAGGAGGAGTCCGAGCAGGAGGGCCCGGTCGTCGTCGACCGGAAGGGCCGCAAGAAGCTGCGGCTGCGCGACCTGACGGTCCGGGTGGCCGCGCTGCTCGTGCTCGCCGTCCTGCTGGCCGGCGCGATCGGCGGCGGGGTGGGCTACCTGCTCACCCGCGAGGCCGCCGAGACGCCGCTGCTCGCGCCCGGCACCACGCTCACCCCGACCGACGAGGGCATCACCCGCGAGCCCGGTTCGGTGTCCGACATCGCCGCCGACGTCACGCCCGCCGTCGTGTCCATCGAGGTGCGCATCGGCGAGGCCGGCGCCACCGGCTCCGGCGTGGTCATCGACGGCGAGAACGGCTACATCGTCACCAACAACCACGTCATCTCCGGCGCCGACGGTGTCGAGGGCGCGGAGATCCGCGCGGTCTTCAGCGACGGCAGCGGCTCCGCGGCGCGGATCGTCGGCCGCGACCCGGCCAGCGACATCGCCGTCGTCAAGGTGGAGAGGCCCGGGCTGGTCACCGCCTCGCTCGGCAGCTCCGACGCGGTCGTCGTCGGTGACCCGGTGGTGGCCATCGGCTCCCCGCTGGGCCTCGCCGGCACGGTCACCAGCGGCATCGTCTCCGCCCTCGACCGGCCGGTGCGGCTGGCGGGGGAGGGCAGCGACACCAACGCGGTGATCAGCGCCGTGCAGACCGACGCCCCGATCAACCCCGGCAACTCCGGCGGCGCGCTCGTCGACGCCACCGGCGCGGTGATCGGCATCAACACCGCGATCGCCTCGCTCGGCGGCGGCAGCGTCGGCCTCGGCTTCGCCATTCCGATCGACACCGCCAGCGACATCGCCGAGCAGCTGATCTCCACCGGCTCGGCCGTGCACGCCGCGCTCGGGGTGAACACGCGGTCGGTCACCGACGGCACCCGCGACGGCGCCCTCGTCCTCAACGTCGAGCCGGGCAGCGCCGCGGCCGACGCCGGGATCCGCGAGCAGGACGTGATCATCGCCGTCGACGACCAGCCGGTCGGCAGCTCCGAGGAGCTCGTCGTCGCGATCGACTCGCACGAGCCCGGCGACGTCGTGACCGTCGAGCTCGTCCGCGACGACTCCTCGACCACCGTGCAGGCGACGCTCGACCAGGCCTGAGACCGCGGCTGGCTACCCTGGGACCGGAAGACCGCAGGAGCGACGGGAGCGCCGGTGTTCGACTCGATCGGCTGGGGCGAGATCGTCGTCCTGGCGCTCGCGGCGCTCTTCATCTTCGGTCCCGAACGGCTGCCCACCCTCGCCCGTGACGCCGCCGCCGGCCTGAAGAGGGCCCGCACCGCGCTCACGGGGGTCCGCGCCCAGGTCGACGAGTCCCTGGGCGAGGACCTCGCCGGCCTGCGCGACCTCGACCTGCGCAAGTACCACCCGAAGACCTTCATCCGGGCGCAGCTGTTCGAGGACGACGCCGACGACCACCTGGCCCCGCCGGTGCGGCGGGGGAGTGCCGGCGTGCCCGGCCAGGTGGCCGGCGCGGCGGGTGCGACCGCGGCGAGCCTGGTGAAGCCGGCCGTGGTCGAGCGGGACCGCAGCGTCCCGCCGCCCTTCGACGTCGACGCGACGTAGTCAGCGGGGTCGCCCGTGGAGGCCGACGTCTGGTTCGACCCGAGCTGCCCCTACACCTGGGTGACCGCCTGCTGGCTGGCGGAGGTCGAGCGGGTCCGCGACGTGCGCCTGCGCTGGCACGTCATGAGCCTGGCGGTGCTCAACGAGGGCCGCGACGACGACCCGGAGGGCGATCCGGAGGGCTGGCTCTGGCAGCCGGTGCGGCTCTTCGCCGTCGTCGCCGACCGCCACGGCCAGGAGGCGCTGGTCCGGCTCCACCGCGCGTGGGGCGAGGCGGTGCACACGCGCGGTGCGTGGCCGGACGTCGGCGACCTGCTCGAGCGGGCCGGGCTGCCGCCGCACCTGGCGGAGGTCATGGCCACCGACGCGCACGACGACCTCGTCCGTGCCTCGCACGCGGAGGGCATCGGGCTGGTCGGCACGCACGTCGGGACGCCGGTCCTCGCCGTCCGGGAGCCGGGACGGCCCCGCGCGGCGGTGTTCGGGCCGGTGCTGTCGCGGGTGCCGCGCGGGGAGGAGGCCGGGCGGCTGTGGGACGGCGTCGTGCTCGTCGGCGGCACCGCCGGTTTCCACGAGCTCAAGGGCCCGCCGCACGAGCCGCCCCTGACCTGAGCCCGCAGACGCCGGAGGCCCGGCCCCCTGGTGGGGACCGGGCCTCCGGTGCGGGTCAGCGCGTCAGCGGCGGACGGGGGTGAGCCCCAGCGACCGGCCCGACAGCCCGCGCGAGCGGACGGCGAGCGACTCGGCGATCGCGCCGAGCGCCTTGGCGGCGGGCGCCTCCGGCTCGGCCAGCACGATCGGGGCACCGGCGTCGCCGGCCTCGCGCAGCCGGGTGTCCAGCGGCACCTGGCCGAGCAGCGGCACCCGGGCGCCGAGCGTGCGGGTCAGCGCGTCGGACACCGTCTGGCCGCCGCCGGAGCCGAAGACCTCCATGCGGGAGCCGTCGGGCAGCTCCATCCACGACATGTTCTCGATGACCCCGACCACCTGCTGGTGGGTCTGGGTGGCGATCGCACCGGCGCGCTCGGCCACCTCGGCGGCGGCGAGCTGCGGCGTGGTCACCACGAGGATCTCCGCGTTCGGCAGCAGCTGGGCGATGGAGATCGCCACGTCGCCGGTGCCCGGCGGGAGGTCGAGGAGCAGGACGTCGAGGTCGCCCCACCAGACGTCGGCGAGGAACTGCTGCAGCGCGCGGTGCAGCATCGGGCCACGCCACACGACCGGGGTGTTGCCCGGGGTGAACATGCCGATCGAGATGACCTTCACGCCGTAGGACTGCGGCGGCATGATCATGTTGTCGACCTGCGTCGGCTTGTCGTCGACGCCGAGCATGCGCGGCACCGAGTGGCCGTAGATGTCGGCGTCCACGACGCCGACCGACAGGCCCTTCTTGGCCAGCGCGGCGGCCAGGTTCACCGTGACGCTGGACTTGCCGACGCCGCCCTTGCCGGACGCGACCGCGTAGACGCGGGTCAGCGAGTTCGGCTGGGCGAAGGGGATGACCGGCTCGGCGGTGTCGGTGCCGCGCACGGTCTTGCGCAGCTCGGCGCGCTGCTCGTCGCTCATCACGTCGAGGCCCACCTGCACCGAGGTCACGCCGGGGACGGCGGACACCGCGGTGGTGACCCGGTTGGTGATCGTCTCGCGCATCGGGCAGCCGGCCACGGTGAGGTAGACCTCGACGCGTACGGCGCCCGGGTCGCCGCCGACGCCGATCTGCACGTCCTTGACCATGCCGAGGTCGGTCAGCGGACGGTTGATCTCCGGGTCCTGGACGGTGGCCAGAGCGGCATTGACGGCGTCGAGCGCCGGCGAGCCGGTCAGCGTGTCGGACATGGGTGCGTGTGTCTCCTTCGACGGGGGGACCCGTTCGCGGTCTGCCGTACGCGGCGGCGACCGGCACTGCAGGTCACAGTCACTGTACGGCGATCGGCACCGGGTGCCGCCCGGCGCGGGGGTGATGTGCTGCGCACTCGCGGCGCGCGGCCCTGCCCTGGTCAACGCCGTGCCGGGCGGGTCCCTTCCCCGTCCGGGGCGGGTCACTAGCCTCCGGTCCTGTGTCCGGAACCGCCCGCGCAGCCGTCCTCCGCGACGCGGTCGGGCTCGGCGTCGCCGTCGGGCTCTACGGCGTGGCCTTCGGGGCGGCCGCCGACGCGGCCGGGCTCGACCCCTGGCAGGCGCTGGTCATGTCGCTGCTGATGTTCACCGGCGCCTCGCAGTTCGCCCTCGTCGGCGTGCTCGGCGCGGGCGGCAGCGGCGCCGCGGCGATCGGCAGCGCGCTGCTGCTCGGCACCCGCAACACCGTCTACGGCGTGCGCCTGGCCCCGCTGCTCGCCCCGCGCGGTCCGCTGCGCCGGCTCGGCACCGCGCACTGGGTGATCGACGAGACGACGGCGCTGGCGGTGGCCGCGCCCGACCGCGGGCTGGCGCGGCTGGCGTTCCTCGCAGGCGGGGCGTCGATCTACGTCGTCTGGAACGCGACGACGCTGGTCGGCGCGCTCGGCGCCGCGGCGCTGGGGGAGACCGCGCAGGCCGCGCTCGACGCCGTCGTGCCGGCCGCCTTCCTCGCGCTGCTGTGGCCGCGGCTGCGCGCCGGCGCCGAGGAGCCGGCCGTCGCGCGGCGGGTGGCGCTGGGCGGCGCGGCGGTCGCGCTGGCGCTCACCCCGTTCGTGCCGGCGGGCGTGCAGGTGGTGACCGCCGTCGTCGCGGTGGCCCTCGCCGGCCGGCCCCGGCGGGAGGCGGCGGCGTGAGCGGCGGGGCGCTGTGGACGGTCGTCGTCGTCGGGTCGCTCGGCTGCTACCTGCTCAAGCTGGCCGGGCTGTCGGTGCCGGCGGCCTGGGTGGAGCGGCCCTGGGTCACGCGGATGGTCACCTTCGTGCCGGCCGCGCTGCTGGCGGCGCTGGTCGCCGTACAGGCGCTGACCTCCGGGCGGGAGCTGGTGGTCGACGGGCGCCTGGCCGGGCTGGCGGTCGCCGCGGTGGCACTGGCGCTGCGCGCGCCGTTCGTGGTTGTCCTGGTGCTCGCCGGGGCCACCGGCGCGCTGGTCCACGTCCTCACCACGTGACCCCGCTGCGGGCCGCGCTGCTGGGGCTGCTGGCCGGGGTCGCCGCGAAGGCGGCCGACGAGTCGGGGGTGGCCTGGGCCGCCGCGCTGGGCAGTCAGCCCGCGGCGTGGGTGCTGGCCGTCGCCGCGCTCGGCCGCTGGGCGCCGTCGGCGCGGGCCGCGGCGGCCCGCGCTGCCGTCTTCTTCGCCGCCATGACCGTCGCCTACTACACCTGGGCCGCGGCCGTGCTCGGGCTCGCCTGGACGCCGGGGCTGCTCGCCGCCTGGCTGGTCCTGTCGGCCACCGCGGTGCCCGCGACCGCCGCGGCCGCCTGGCTGGGGACCCGCGCCGACGGGCCCGTGCCCGGGGCGCTGGTAGCCGGGATCGCGGGGATCGCCCTCGCCGGCGGGGACGCACCCGCGCTGTGGCCGGGTGGGGCGGACCCGCGTCCGGTGCAGGTCGCCGTCGACGTCGCCACCGCCGTGCTGCTCACCGCGGCGCTGCCGCGGTGCCCCGGTACCCGGGCGTGGGCGCTCGCGCTGGTCGTCCCGGCGACGGCGGCGGCCGCCGCCGGGCTGCACGTGTTGCGCGCGGTGCTGGGTTGAGCCGTCGGCCGTCCCGCCCCCGGTGCCGGCTCAGAACAGCCGGTCCTCCCGCTGCTCGAGGTCGAGCAGGAACCGCTTGCGGGCCAGCCCGCCGCCGAAGCCGACCAGGCCGCCGTCGGCGCCGACCACCCGGTGGCAGGGCACCACGATCGCCAGCGGGTTGCGCCCGCAGGCGAGCCCGACCGCCTGCGCGCCGCCGGGCTGGCCGACGGCGCGCGCCACCGCGCCGTAGGTGGTGGTCCGCCCGTAGGGGATGCGGGTGAGCTCGTCCCAGACGGCCAGCTCGAAGCCGCTGCCGAGGGGCCGCAGCGGCAGGTCGAACGCCTCCCGCTCGCCCGCGAGGTACTCGCCGAGCTGGCCGGTCACCGCGGCGAGGGCGGCGTCGTCCCGCCCGCCCAGGTCGGCCTCCGGCCCGGGCGGGGAGAGGTGCAGCCGGACGAGGACCCCGTCGTCGGCGACGACGGTCAGCGGCCCGACCGGTGAGGGCAGCACCGCGTGCGCGCGCATGCCGGCAGTCTGCCGCGGGGGTACGACGGCCCGGGCGCTCAGCCGACCGACTCGCGCCGCTCCCGCTCGGCCCGCTCGGCCTGCTTGCGGCGCTTCTTCTCCTTGCGCTCCGCCTCGTCGGACTCGTCGGGGAGCAGCCGCGACAGCTCCCCGCGGATGAAGTCGCGGGTGGCCACCTCGCCGATCGCGACGCGCAGCGCGGCCAGCTCCCGGGCCACGTACTCGGTGTCGGCGCGGGTCTGTGCGGCGCGGGCGCGGTCCTCCTCGGCCTGCACGCGGTCGCGGTCGGCCTGCCGGTTCTGCGCCAGCAGGATCAGCGGCGCGGCGTAGGCGGCCTGGGTGGAGAAGGCCAGGTTGAGCAGGATGAAGGGGTAGGGGTCCCACCGCAGGTTCACGGCGGCCACGTTCAGGGTGATCCAGAGGACCACGATGATCGTCTGGACGGCGAGGAAGCGGCCGGTGCCGAGGAACCGGGCGATGCCCTCGGCGAACCGGCCGACGGCGTCGGGGTCCAGCCGCAGGTAGCCGCTGAGCCCACGCGCGGAGCCGCGGGGGACGTCGAGCCGGCGGCCGTCAGCCACGGCGGGCCCGCTCGCGCCAGTCCTCGGGCAGCAGGTGGTCCAGGACGTCGTCGACGCTCACCGCGCCCACGAGCCGGCCGCGGTCGTCGACCACGGGGGCGGCGACCAGGTTGTAGGTGGCGAAGTAGCGGGTCACCTCGGCCAGCGGCGCCTCCGGCCGCAGCGGCTCGAGGTCGTCGAGCACGCCGCTGACCAGGGTCGACGGCGGCTCGCGCAGCAGCCGCTGGATGTGCGCCAGCCCGAGGTAGCGCCCCGTGGGGGTGGCCGACGGCGGCCGGCACACGTACACCTGGCTGGCCAGCGACGGCGTCAGCTCCGGCTCGCGCACCCGCGCCAGCGCCTCGGCGATCGTGGCGTCGGGCGCCAGGATCACCGGCTCGCTGGTCATGATCCCGCCGGCGGTGTCCTCGGAGTACTGCAGCAGCTGGCGGACCGGCTCGGCCTCGTCGGGCTCCATCAGCTCCAGCAGCCGGTTGCGGTCGACGTTGGACAGCTCCGACAGCAGGTCGGCGGCGTCGTCGGGGTCCATCTCCTCGAGGACGTCGGCGGCGCGGGTCTCGGCGAGCGAGGCGAGGATGCCCATCTGGGCGCCCTCGGGCAGCTCGCCGAGGACGTCGGCCAGCCGCTGGTCGTCGAGCGCCTCGGCCACCTCGTGCCGCCGCTTCTCGGGCAGGTCCTGCAGGGCGTGCGCGAGGTCGGCGGCGTTGAGCTCGCGGTAGGTGGCGATGAGCGTCTCCGCGCCCTGCCCGCTCTCCGGGAGCGCGAGCCCCGCGACCTCCGCCCAGGCCAGCTGGTGCAGCTGCCCGCGCCGGCCGAGCCGGCCCGGCTCCTGGACGGCGAGCCGGGTCACCTGCCACTCGCCGGTGCGGGTCTGCTCGACCGCGGCGTCGACGACGGTGGCGCGGCGCTGCGACTCGCGGATGGTGACGGTGCGGTCGAGCAGCTCGCCGAGCACCAGCGTCTCGCCGCGCCGCTGCTCGAAGCGCTTGAGGTTCAGCGTGCCCGACGCCAGCACGACCGCGCCGGGGTCGATGCTGGTCACCCGGCCCATCGGCACGAAGATCCGCCGGCGGGCGACGACCTCGACGACCAGGCCCAGCGCGCGGGGGCAGGCGGTGCCCACGCGCAGGGCCACGACGACGTCGCGCAGCCGCCCCACGCGGTCGCCGTTGGGGTCGAAGACGGGGAGTCCGGCGAGCCGGGAGACGTACGCCCTGGTCACCGTGGTCACGGCTGCCGAGGCTACCGTCGGGCCCGTGGCGAGCCCTGGTGTCGGTCCCGCGTCCGTCGAGTACGAGGTCGTCGACGTGTTCGCCCCGCGGGCGTTCGCGGGCAACCCGCTGGCCGTCGTCCTGGACGCCGACGACCTGACCACGGAGCAGTGCCAGGCACTGGCGAACGAGTTCGCGCTGTCGGAGACGTCGTTCCTCTGCCGGCCCACCGAGCCCGGCGCCAGCTACCGGGTGCGGATCTTCACGCCGTACGCCGAGCTGCCCTTCGCCGGGCACCCGAGCGTCGGCGCGGCGCACACCCTGGTGCGCCTGGGCCGGCTGGCGGCCGGGACGCTGCACCAGGAGTGCGGCGCCGGCGTGCTGCCGATCGAGGTCACCGGCGACGGCGCCACGCTGACCGGCGGCCGCCCCACGCTGGAGGACGGCCCCGACGCCGGCGCGCTCGCCGAGGCGCTGGGCCTGTCCGCCGCCGACGTCGCCGGGCCGCCCGCGTCGGTCGCCGGCTGCGGCCTGCCCTTCGCCTACCTCGCCGTGCACCCCGGCGTCGTCGACCGCGCCGTGCCCGACCACGCCCGGCTCGACCGGCTGGGCACGGGGGAGGGTGTCTCGGTCCTGTCGTGGGACGGCGCCACCGCGTACGCCCGCGTCTTCGCCCGCGACCTGCGCTGGGGCGAGGACCCGGCCACCGGCTCGGCGGCCCTCGGCCTCGGCGTGTGGCTGGCGGCTGCGGGGCTGGTCGCGCCGGAGGGGACGTCGTCCTACCGCGTGCGCCAGGGCGAGGCGATGGGCCGGCCGTCGGTGCTCGACTGCACGGTCACCGCCGCGGGCGGGCGGGCGACGTCGGCCACCGTGTGGGGCGCGGTGGTGCCGGTGGCGGCCGGCCGCATCCGCGTCCCGTGAGCTCCGGCCAGGCCACCGCGGCCCCCTCGCCGTGGGCGGTGCACCGCCCCGGCACCCGCGACGTCGGGCTGATGGCGGTCGCCGTCGTCGGCGTCTCCTTCTCCGGCCCGCTGACCGCGCTGGTGACGGCGTCGTTCCTGGCCATCGCGTTCTGGCGCAACGCCGCCGGCGCCGCGCTGCTGGTGCCGGTGCTGCTCGGCCGCGAGCGCGCCACCCTGACCGGGCTGCGCCCGCGGGACCTCACGACGTCGGTGGTGGCCGGGCTCTTCCTCGCCGCGCACTTCGCCGCCTGGCTGCCGAGCCTGTCGATGACCACGGTGGCCGCGTCCACGGCGCTGGTGACGACGACGCCGATCTGGACGGCGCTGGCCGCCCGGGTGTCCGGGGTGCGGCTGCCCGCGCAGGTGTGGGCGGGGCTCGCGCTGGCCGTCGTCGGGGCGGCGCTGATCGCCGGGGTCGACGTCGCGGTGAGCCTGGAGGCGCTGGCCGGCGACGGGTTGGCGCTGCTCGGCGCGATCTGCGCGGGCGGCTACATGCTCGCCGGCGCCCGGGCCCGCACCCGGCTGGCCACCTCGGCGTACTCCGTCGTCTGCTACTCCACCTGCGCGGCCGTGCTCGCCGTGGCGGCGCTGGTCACCACGACCCCGCTCGCCGGCTTCAGCGCCCGCGACTGGTGGTTGATCGCCGCGATCACCGTGTGCGCGCAGATCCTCGGGCACACGCTGCTCAACCTGGTGCTCTCCAGCGTCGGCCCGACCGTCGTCGGGCTGGCGGTGCTGCTGGAGGTGCCCGGAGCGCTGCTGGTCGCGCTGGTGCTGCTCGGCCAGACCCCGCCGCTGCTCGCGCTGCCGGGCATGGTCGCCGTCGTGGCGGGGGTGGCCCTGGTCGTCCGGGCCGGGCGGCCGCAGACGCCGGTGGAGCCGGTCACCTGAGCCGTCCGGAGGGCGCTGGCTACCCTCCGGTAACCGATCATCGACACGCACCAGCGGAGGCACCGTGGCCGAGCTCCGATCCCGTCGTTCCAACCTCGCCGTGCCGGGCAGCAACCCGCGCTTCCTCGAGAAGGCCAAGGGCCTGCCGGCCGACCAGGTCTTCCTCGACCTCGAGGACGCCTGCGCGCCGCTGGCCAAGCCGGGCGCCCGCAAGAACATCGTCGCGGCGCTGAACGAGGGCGGCTGGGGCGAGAAGATCCGCACGGTCCGGGTCAACGACTGGACGACGGAGTGGACCTACCGCGACGTCATCGAGGTGGTCGAGGGCGCGGGCGCGAACCTCGACTGCATCATGCTGCCGAAGGTCGTCGACGCCCATCAGGTCGCGGCGCTGGACTTCCTGCTGACCCAGATCGAGAAGGCCAACGGCCTGGAGGTCGGGCGGATCGGCATCGAGGCGCAGATCGAGACCGCGCAGGGCCTGATCAACGTCAACGACATCGCCTTCGCCAGCCCGCGGATCGAGACGATCATCTTCGGCCCGGCCGACTTCATGGCCAGCATCAACATGAAGTCCCTGGTCGTGGGCGCCCTGCACCCCGACTACCCGGGCGACCCGTTCCACTACATCCTCATGCAGATCCTCATGGCCGCCCGCGCCCGCGGCGTGCAGGCCATCGACGGGCCGTTCCTGCAGGTGCGCGACGTCGACGCCTTCCGCGAGGTCGCCAAGCGCTCGGCGGTGCTCGGCTTCGACGGCAAGTGGGTGCTGCACCCGGGGCAGATCGACGCCGCCAACGAGATCTACGCGCCGTCGCAGGAGGACTACGACCACGCCGAGCTGATCCTCGACGCCTACGACTGGTACACCTCCGAGGCCGGCGGCAAGAAGGGCTCGGCGATGCTCGGCGACGAGATGATCGACGAGGCCAGCCGCAAGATGGCGCTGGTCATCGCGGGCAAGGGCCGTGCCGCGGGGATGTCCCGGACATCGTCGTTCACCCCGCCCGAGGGCTGAGCACCGCGCTCGCAGGCGGCCCGTCCGGGATCTCCGGACGGGCCGTCGTCGTCCCGGCACGAGTGACCGGTGACACGGCGACGGGTGCCGGGAGGTCGCCCATACTCCCCGGTAGCAAACGGACACCGGAGTCCCGGAGGAGCAATCGTGGCCCGACTGGCGCAGACCGCCGACCTGACCGACATCCAGCGCGAGATCCTGTCGACGGTCCGCAGCTTCGTCGACAAGGAGATCATCCCGCACGCGCAGGAGCTCGAGCACGGCGACGTCTACCCGCAGGAGATCGTCGACGGCCTCAAGGAGCTCGGCATCTTCGGGCTGATGATCCCCGAGGAGTACGGCGGCCTCGGTGAGTCGCTGCTGACCTACGCGCTGGTGGTCGAGGAGATCGCCCGCGGCTGGATGAGCGTCTCCGGCGTCATCAACACGCACTTCATCGTCGCCTACATGATCCGCCAGCACGGCACGCAGGAGCAGAAGGAGCACTTCCTCCCGCGCATGGCCACCGGCGAGGTCCGCGGCGCGTTCTCCATGTCCGAGCCGGGCCTGGGCTCCGACGTCGCCGGTATCCGCACCAAGGCGGTGCAGGACGGCGACTCCTACGTCATCGACGGCCAGAAGATGTGGCTGACCAACGGCGGCTCGTCCACGCTGGTCGCCGCGCTGGTGCGCACCGACCTGGGTGCGGAGAAGCCGCACCAGAACCTGACGACGTTCCTGGTGGAGAAGCCGGCCGGCTTCGGCACCGTCGCCCCGGGCCTGACCATCCCCGGCAAGATCGACAAGATGGGCTACAAGGGCGTCGACACCACCGAGCTGGTGTTCGACGGCTACCGCATCGGCGCGGACATGATCCTCGGCGGGCAGCCCGGGCGCGGCTTCGCGCAGATGATGGACGGCGTCGAGGTCGGCCGGGTGAACGTCGCCGCCCGCGCCTGCGGCATCTCCATCCGCGCCTTCGAGTTGGCCGTCGAGTACGCCCAGCAGCGGGAGACCTTCGGCAAGCCGATCGTGCAGCACCAGGCGATCGCGTTCCAGCTCGCCGAGATGGCCACGAAGGTCGAGGCCGCCCACCTGATGATGGTCAACGCCGCCCGGCTCAAGGACGCCGGCCAGCGCAACGACGTCGAGGCCGGCATGGCCAAGCTGATCGCCAGCGAGTACTGCGCCGAGGTGACCACGCAGTCCTTCCGCATCCACGGCGGCTACGGCTACTCCAAGGAGTACGAGATCGAGCGGCTCATGCGCGAGGCGCCGTTCCTGCTCATCGGCGAGGGCACCAGCGAGATCCAGAAGACGATCATCAGCCGCGGCCTGCTCAAGGAGTACGGCCTCAGGCGCTGACGGAGCCATCCACGAGATCTGCACACTCGGGGCTCTCCCGACGCGGGATGCCCCGAGTGTGCAGATCTCGCGCGTTCAGCGGGCCGGGCGCCGCTCGTAGTTCCGGACCGCCCACAGGTAGCCGACCAGCGCGATCCCGGCGCACCAGGCGACCGACACCCACCCGCTCGAGCCGATCGCGGTGCCGGTGAGCAGGCCGCGCACCGTCTCGATCACCGGGGTGAACGGCTGGTTCTCGGCGAACCAGCGCAGCGCCCCCGGCATCGACTCGACCGGCACGAAGCCGCTGCCGAAGAAGGGCAGCAGCATCAGCGGCATCGGGACGTTGCTGGCCGCCTCGACCGTCTTCGTCCACAGGCCCATGGCGACCGACAGCCAGGACAGCGCGAAGCTGACCAGCGTCAGCAGGCCGGCCGCCGCGAGCCACTCCACCGGGTTCGCGTCCGGCCGGAACCCGACGAGCAGGGCGACGGCGACGACGACGGCGAGCCCGACCAGGGTCTGCAGCACCGCTCCCACGACGTGCCCGGTGAGCACGGCGGCCCGCGCGATCGACATGGTGCGGAACCGGGCGATGATGCCCTCGGTCATGTCCATGGCGATCGCGATCGCCGTTCCCTGCGCCCCGCCGGTGATGGCCAGCACGAGGATCCCGGGCACGACGTAGGCGACGTACTCCGCCCGGCCGCCCGAGGGGCCGCCCAGCCCGGCGCCGAGCGTGCCGCCGAAGACGTAGACGAACAGCAGCAGGAAGACGATCGGCATCGCGGCGACGATCACCGTGAGCCCCGGGTAGCGCAGGGCCCGCACGAGGTTGCGTCGCAGCATCGTCGCGGAGTCGTTCACGGTCAGGGCCAGCGTGGTCACGCGGGCACCTCCTCGGCAGCGGGCCGGCCGGTCAGGGCCAGGAAGACGTCGTCCAGGTCGGGGGTGTGCACGGTCAGGCCGGCGACGTCGACGCGCGCGTCGTCCAGGCGGGCCAGCAGGGAGCGCAGCTCGGCGACGCCGCCGTCGCCGGGGACCTCGAGCACCAGGCCGTCGGCGGCCGGGACGCCGAGCACGCGGGCGGCCGCGTGCAGGGCGGCCGGGTCGCCGAACTGCAGCCGCACGTGCGCGCCGGGGACCAGCCGCTTGAGCTCGTCGGCGGTGCCCTCGGCGACCAGCCGGCCGGAGTCGAGGACGCCGATCCGGTCGGCGAGCTGGTCGGCCTCCTCGAGGTACTGGGTGGTGAGCAGGATCGTCACGCCGTCGGCGACCAGGCCGCGGACGGCGTCCCACATGGCCCGGCGGCTGCGCGGGTCGAGGCCGGTGGTCGGCTCGTCGAGGAAGACCACCCGGGGGGAGCCCATGAGCCCCATGGCGAGGTCCAGGCGCCGCCGCATGCCCCCGGAGTACGTGGACGGCACCTGCCCGGCGGCGTCGACGAGGTCGAAGCGCTCGAGGAGCTCGGCGGCCCGCCGGCGGCCCTCCTGCCGGCCGAGGTGCTGCAGGTCGGCCATGAGCCGCAGGTTCTCCGCGCCGGTGAGCAGGGCGTCGACGGCGGAGAACTGGCCGGTCAGGGCGATGGCGGCCCGCACCGCGCGGGGCTCGCGGGCCAGGTCGTGCCCGGCCACCCGCACCTCCCCGCCGTCGGCGGGGGTGAGCGTGGACAGGATGTCGACGGTGGTGGTCTTGCCGGCCCCGTTGGGGCCGAGCAGGGCGTAGACGGTGCCCTCGGGCACGGTGAGGTCGAGGCCGTCGAGGACGACCTTCGGGCCGAAGGACTTGCGCAGCCCGCGGACGGTGATCGCGTCGGTCACGTCGTGCTCCCTCAGGCCCGGCGGACCAGGACGTCGCCGTACGAGGTGCGGGCGTGGATCTCGACGGTCTCGACGGCGCCCTCCGGTCCCTCGGTCTCGGTGAGCAGGTTGCGGACGCGGCCGGCGCCGGAGGAGACGTCGAGCCAGGCGGCCGTCCCCTCCGGGACGCCGGCCTCGACCTCGCCGTAGGCGGTCTCGAGCACCAGGGACCCGCGGACGGCCTGGCCGACGCGCACCTGCCCGTACTTCGTGGTGCCGGTGAGCGACCCGAGGACCCGGTCGACGGTGACGTTGCCGTACCCGGTCTCCAGCCGCGCCGGGCCGCCGGCCTCGCCGACGCGCACGTCGCCGTAGGAGGTGGTCGCCTCGAACTCGCCGTCGACCGCGCCGGCGGAGATGTTCCCGCTGGAGCTGCGGGCGCGCAGCCGGCCGGCCTGGTCGATGCGCACGCTGCCGTGCCTGCACTCGAGGTCGGCGGTGCCCAGCCGGCCGGTGCAGGTGACGTCCCCGGCGGTCACCCGGACGTCGAGCGAGGAGCCGGCGGGCAGGACGACGTCGACCTCGACCTCCGGGCCGGACCCGAAGAACAGCAGCCGGGGCCGGGCGGTCGAGCGGACGAGCAGCTCGCCGTCGCGGAAGGTGACCTGGGTGGCCTCGGCGGCGGCGACGTCGGCGGAGCTGGCCGCGTTGTGCGGCCGGACGGTGACGGTGGTGTCGTGCCGGTCGTCGGCGCGGACGTGCACGGCTCCGTACACGACCTCGACGCGGGCCGAGATCGGCCCGGGGGTGTCGAACGTGGGCATGGCTGCGCCCTCCTCGGGGCAGGGGGGATCGCCCCCGGACCGGTCGGCCGGGGTCGCTGTGCGGTGGTGCGCTGTGGTGCCGGCGGGGCTAGCGGGCCCAGCCGGTGAACTGCGAGCCGGCGGAGCGGCGGCCGCGGCGGGGGTCGGGGGAGGAACGCGGGGCGGGCTCGACCGCGTTGGCGACGGCCCGGACCAGCCAGGTGTTCACCGAGACGCCGAGCCGGGCGGCCGCCTCGTCGACGCGGGCCTTGAGCTGCTCGGGCAGGCGCAGGGTGATGCGGACGGTCTCGCCCTCCTCCACCTCGGGCGCGGGCTCCGCCGCCGGGGCGGGCTCGTGCGTCTCGGGAGCCGGGGGAGGGGTGACGGCGAAGCCGATGTCGCTGCCGCGCAGCCGCACGTCGACCGACCCGGGGGCGAGCTGGGCGGTGACCTCCTCGGCCGCGACCGACAGCGCGCTGAGCAGTGCGAGCCGGACCGACGACTCCAGCGGCGCGGCGAGGCGCTCGGCGAGGGCCTGCGCCTCCTCGCCCCCCGGGGCGGCGGCCAGCGCGAGCTCCCGGCGGAGCTGCTCGACGAACGGCGTGAGGTCCATGGCGCCATCGTGACACCATCATGACGTCACACGCAACCACCGTGACGTCACGACCTCCCGTGGTCAGCGGAGGACCGGGGCCGGTCGTAGGTTCGCGGTCATGCGTGCCGTCGGTGTCCTCGAGTTCGGAGGGCCCGCTGCCCTCACCGTCGTCGACGTCCCGGACGAGCCGCTGGGCCCCGGGCAGGTGCGGCTGCGCGTGCGGGCCACGGCGGTCAGCCCCACCGACACCCACCTGCGGGAGGGCGCGTACGCCGGCCGCGACCCGGTGAAGACGCCGCCGTGGGTGCCGGGCATGGACGCCGCCGGCGAGGTGGTCGAGGTGGGCGACGGCGTCGACCGGATGGCCGTGGGCGACGCGGTGATGGCGATCGTCGTCCCCACCGGCGCGCACGGCGGCTACCGCGAGGACCTCGTGCTGCCGCAGGGGTCGGTGTCCCGGGTGCCCGCCGGGGCCGACGCCGTCGCCGCCTGCACACTGCCCATGAACGCGCTGACCGCGCGGCTGGCGCTCGACCACATGGCGCTGCCGCCGGGGTCGGTGGTGGCGGTGACCGGCGCGGCCGGCGCCTTCGGCGGCTACGTCGTCCAGCTGGCGAAGGCCGACGGGCACACCGTCGTCGCCGACGCCTCCGAGGCCGACGAGCAGCTGGTGCGCGACCTCGGCGCCGACGTCGTCGTCCGCCGCGGGGACGACGTCGCCGAGCGGATCCGCGCGGAGTTCCCCGAGGGCGTCGACGGCCTGGCCGACGGATCGGTGCAGGACGCCGCCGTGCTGCCCGCGGTCCGCGACGGCGGGAAGGTGGCCACCGTGCGCGGCTACCGCGGCGACGGGTCCGGCCGCGTCGAGGTGTTCCCGACGCGCGTGCGCGACTACGCCGAGAACGGCGCCGCGCTCGACCGGCTGCGCGAGCAGGTGGAGTCCGGCGCGCTCAGCCTCCGCGTCGCGCGCACCTACACCCCGGAGCAGGCGCCCGAGGCCCACGAGGCGCTCGCCCGCGGCGGCGTGCGCGGCCGCCTGGTGATCACCTTCTGAGGTCGCGCGGACCGGCCCCGCCCTGCCAGGGTGGGGGAGTCCCGGGGCAGCGGTGCCCCGGGCCGACCGCGGAGGTGGCGCAGATGGTGCACAGGCTCGTCGTCAGCTACGGGCAGCCGGAGGACCCGGCGGCGTTCGACGCCTACTACCGGGAGACCCACACCCCGCTCGCGGTGCAGATGCCGGGCCTGGTCCGGCTCACCACCGGCAAGCCGACGTCGATGGACCCGTCGCAGCCCGCGCCCTACCTCGTCGCCGAGCTCGACTTCGACTCCGAGCAGGCCATGGGCGCCGCCTTCGCCTCCGAGGAGGGCAAGGCGACGGCGAAGGACGTGCCGAAGTTCGCCAGCGGTGGCGCCACGATGACCCACTTCGAGGTCACCGAGGTCCACGTCTCCCGGTGAACGGCGCCCAGGCACTCATCCGCACGCTCGTCGACGCCGGGGTCGACGTCTGCTTCGCCAACCCCGGCACCTCGGAGATGCACTTCGTCGCCGCCCTCGACGACGTCCCGCAGATGCGCGGCGTCCTCACCCTGTTCGAGGGGGTGGCCACCGGCGCGGCCGACGGGTGGGCGCGGATGACCGGCCGCCCGGCCGCGACGCTGCTGCACCTGGGCCCCGGCATGGGCAACGGGCTGGCCAACCTGCACAACGCCCGGCGCGGGCGGACGCCGATGGTCAACGTCGTCGGCGACCACGGCACCTCGCACAAGCGCCTCGACGCGCCGCTGGAGAGCGACATCGACGCGCTGGCCGGCACCGTGTCCGGCTGGGTGCGCCGCTCGCTGTCGCCGGCCGACCTCGCCGCCGACGCGGCGGACGCCGTCGCCGCGGCCGCCCGCGGGCAGATAACCACGCTGGTGCTGCCGGCCGACGTCTCGTGGTCCGAGGGTGCCGAGGTCGCCGCCCCGGTGCCGGCCCGGCCGCGGCCGCGGGTCGCCCCGTCGGTGGTCGGGGAGGTGGCGGGGGTCGTGGGCGCCGGCGAGCCGACGGTGCTGCTCCTCGGTGGCGACGTCGTCGCGAGCGAGGCCGGGCTGCTGGCCGCCGCGCGGGTGGCCGCCGGCACCGGCGCGCGGCTGCTGGCCGAGACCTTCCCCGCGCGGATGGTGCGGGGCGCCGGGCTGCCCGACCTCGGCAAGCTGCCCTACCCGCCGGAGGTGGCGATCAAGGCGCTGGCCGGCACCCGGCACCTGGTGCTCGCCGGGGCGACGTCGCCGGTGCACTTCTTCGCCTACCCCGGCGTGCCGGCCACCCCGGTGCCCGACGACTGCACCGTGCACGTGCTGTCGGCACCGGGGGAGGACGGCGTGGCCGCGCTCGAGGAGCTGGCCGGGCAGGTGGCCGGCGGCGCCGAGCCGCCGCTGCTGGAGGCCTCCCGCCCGGAGGTGCCCGAGGGCCGGCTGACGCCGCGCGGGATCTCCGCCGTGGTCGGCGCGGTGCTGCCCGAGCGGGCGATCGTCGTCGACGAGGCGATCACCTCGGGCATCGGCATCGCCGAGCTGACCTCCGGGGCGCCGCGGCACGACTGGCTGGCGCTCACCGGCGGGGCGATCGGCGACGGGCTGCCCATGGCGGTCGGCGCGGCGGTGGCCTGCCCCGACCGGCCGGTGCTCGTGCTGCAGGCCGACGGCAGCGCGATGTACACGCTGCAGGCGCTGTGGACGATGGCCCGCGAGCAGCTCGACGTCACGGTGCTGCTCTACGACAACGCGTCCTACGCGATCCTGCAGGGCGAGCTGTCGCGGGTGGGCGCCACCGGCGGCGGTGAGCGGGCCGGGCAGCTGCTCGACCTCGGCGGACCGGCGCTCGACTTCGTCGCACTGGCCACCGGCATGGGCGTGCCGGCCACCCGCGCGGAGACGACGGGAGAGCTGGCCGACCAGCTGCGCACGGCGCTGCGCGAGCCCGGTCCGCACCTGGTGCAGGCGGTGCTGCGGCCCGGCGCCTGAAACGCGGTCTCACCCCGGCGGGGGACTCCGGGTGGGATGCGTTCCAGACAGTTCCGTTCCGGGCCGATGCAGCACCCGTGATCTCGACCAGCCTGCGCTTCGGCAATGTCGCCGTCCCCCGTGCGGTCCTGTCCCGGACGGCCGCGTCGGTGTCCGCCGCCGTGGCCGTCCTGCTCTTGTCCGGTCAGTCCCTGTCCGCCGGCACGGGCATGGGCACCACGCTGTACTTCGTCGTGGTCGGGCTGAGCGTCGTCATCGCGTGGGTGGGCGTGCGGAGCGGGGGCGGGCGCCCGGCCGCGGTCTGTGTGGCCCTGGGCGTCAGCCTGTGCGCGATCGGCGACGTCATCTGGCAGGTGCAGGCGTCCCTCACGGGCTCGGGTGAAGACGTCGGCGCCGCCGACGTCTTCTACCTGCTCAGCTACGCCGCGCTCGGGGTCGGCCTGTCGCTGCTGGCGCGCAGCCGGGCCCACGACCGCGACCAGCGGCTGGCCGGCTGGATCGACGCGGTGGTCGTGTTCGTGGCCGCCCTGCTGGTGGTGTGGGAGGTGTCGATCGCCGCCACGGTCGGGGACTCCTCGCTGACCCCGCTCAGCCGGGCCGTGTTCGCCCTGTACCCGGCGATCGACGCAGCCCTGATCGGCCTGGTCGTGCGCCTGCTGGCCACCCGCCGCCAGGGCGAGCGGACCTCCCTGGCAGTCGCCGCGGCCTGCGCGTGCTGGCTGGTCTCCGACATGGGGTACCTGCTGCACGCCGACGAGGGCAGCTTCGGTTCGTGGCTGGACTCGGGCTGGCTCCTGGGCAGCCTGCTGCTCGCCGTCGCGGCCTGGCCGCTCGCCTCGCCGGCACAGCCGGTCGGGGACCAGGACGACGCATCGCGGTCCGGCCTCGCCCGGCTGGTGGTCTGCCTGGGTGCGCTCATGGTCCCGCCCAGCATGGAGCTGTACCTGGACCTGACGGGCGCCGAGGACGCGTCGGGCGCCGTGTTCACCAGCATGCTGGTGCTGACCGCGCTGGTCTTCGTCCGTGCCTCCCTGTTGCTGCGCGGTGAGGCCGCGGCGCGGACGCTGCTGCGCTCCCGCGAGCGCTACGCCGCCAAGCTGACGGCGCACTCCTCCGACGCCGTCCTCGTGGTGGCGCGTGACGGGCGGCTGCTCAACGACGCCTCACCGCTCGCGCAGCTGATGGGCACCCCGGCCTCGGGGCTGGACACCACCGCCGACGCCGTCCGGCTGGCCGGCGTGGACCCGCAGGTGGCCGCTGACCTGTTCGCGCAGGCACTGGTCGCCGAGGGGGCCGTGGTCGACGCGGAGATCCCCGTGCGGCACCGCGGCGAGGACCGCTGGATCAGCGTCCGGCTCACCGACCTCTCCCGCGACCCCGACGTCGGCGGCGTCGTCGTGCACGTCACCGACGTGACCGGCCGCCGCCGGGCCGAGGACGCGCTGGCCCACTCCGTGCTGCACGACGTGCTCACCGGCCTGGCCAACCGCACCCTGTTCGCCGACCGCGTCGGCCAGGCGCTGCTGCGCACCGTCCGCGGCGGGGGCTCGGCCGCGGTCGTCTCGGTCGACGTCGACGGCTTCAAGGCGGTCAACGACGGCCTCGGCCACGCGGCCGGCGACGCGCTGCTGCGCGAGGTGGCGGTCCGGCTGCGCGCCACCGTGCGCGCCGACGACACCGTGGCCCGCATCGGCGGCGACGAGTTCGCCGTGCTCGTCGAGCAGACCGGCGACGACGAGGCCGTGGCGACGGCGGCCCGGGTGCGCGAGGTCCTCGCCGCTCCGATGACCCTCGCCGGCAGCCCGGTGACGGTGACGGTGAGCGTCGGCGTGGCCGTGGGCCGCGGCGACGTGGACGCGGAGTCCCTGATCGGCGACGCCGACCTGGCGCTGTACGCGGCCAAGCTCGACGGCCGCGACCGGATGAAGACCTTCACCCCGTGCATGCGGGCGCAGGCCCGCGAGGCGCGGGAGCTGGAGCGGGAGCTGCGGGGCGCCCTGGACGGCGGCGAGTTCCGGCTGGTCTACCAGCCCGTCGTCGGCCTGCGCGACCGCCGGGTGACCGGCTTCGAGGCCCTGCTGCGCTGGGACAGCCCGCGGCTCGGCCCGGTCGGTCCCGACCGGTTCGTGCCGGTGGCCGAGGCGGCCGGGCTGATGGACGGGATCGGCTCCTGGGTGCTTCGGCAGGCGTGCGCGACGGCGGCCGCGTGGCTGCGCTCGCACGCCGGCGCGGGCGAGCTGTCGATGGCGGTCAACGTGTCGGCCACGCAGCTGGGATCGCCGGACCTGGTGTCCTCGATCGCCGCGGCGCTGGCCGAGAGCGGGCTGCCCGCGCGCTGCCTGGTGCTCGAGGTGACCGAGACGGCCCTGGTCGGCGACCCCGAGCGGGCGGCGGCGTGTCTGGCGGCGCTGCGCGCGCTGGGCGTGCGGCTGGCGCTGGACGACTTCGGCACCGGCTACTCGTCGCTGGCGCACCTGCGGCAGTTCACCGTGGACGTGCTCAAGATCGACCGCTCGTTCGTGCGCGGCATGGCCGAGGGCGAGCCGCTGCCGGCGATCGTGCGCGGCACCATCGACCTGGGCCGCACCCTGGGCCTGGAGGTGCTGGCCGAGGGCGTGGAGCACGAGCACCAGGCCCGGCTGCTGGCCGAGGGCTGCTGCGACACCGCGCAGGGCTACCTGTTCGCGAAGCCGCTGGAGCGCACCGACGCCGAGGCGCTGCTGCTGGAGCAGGCGGCAGCGGTGCGCCGGCCGCGGGTGCTGGCCCCGCGGCCGCGGGTGGGGGAGTCGGTGCGCCCGGCCTGACCGGCCGGGCGCACCCGCTCAGCCGACGCGCTCGAGGTCGGCGTCGGTGCGGGCGGCCGGCGCCGGCAGCGACCGCACCGGCGCCGGTGCGGCGTCGACCGGGCGGACCCGGACGAGGCCGAAGCCGAGCATGCGCTGGAAGTGGCGCAGGCCGTTGGTGAGCTCGTGCGGCGCCCGGTTGTCGAACAGGTGCCGCACGCCGCGCGCGGACAGCGTCTCCACCACGCCCTGGGTGAGCAGGTAGCGGGCGTCGCTGTGCTCCTGCTCGTCGCCGAGGGCGATGAACAGCCGCAGGATGGCCCACTCGCCGTCGTGCGGGGTGACCGCGACGACCAGCGGGACGCCATCGGCGTCCTCGGCCACGGCCCACAGGCCCGAGCCGACCATGTAGCTGTGGTCGGAGCCGACCTGGCGGTAGCGGCTGTCCTTCTTGTGCGGCAGGTGGGCGTCGAGCCGGCGGGTGAGTTCGGCCTGCTCGGCGGTGTCGGTGACCTCGCGCCAGGTGACGCCGAGCTTGGTGGCGGCGCGGGCCTTGCGGCGCAGCGTCTGCTTCGACCGGCCGAGGCTGTAGTCGGCGGGGACGGCGGGCACGTCGAGGTGGCAGACGCCGGTGGCGCCGAGGGGCAGCCCGAGCTTGGTGCGCCGCTCGAGCTCCCCGCGCATCAGCGCGCCGGCCGGGGCCCCGGTGAGGACGGCGTCGACGCGGGGGAGCCGGCGGGTGTCGCGGGCGGCGTCGAGCAGCTCGCGCGGGTGGCGGACGAGGTAGTGGAGCGGCCGGCCCGAGCCGACGACCCGCTCCCAGTAGGCCTGGACGCGCGTCTCCGCGTCGGCCGCCTCGACGGCGTCGGCCGTCCCCCGTGGTCCGGACATGCGTGTTCCTCCCGGTCGACCGACCGTGTGTCGGGATGCAACTGGCCTTGCCCGCAACAGGTGTTGCGGGGTGCGGCCAGACGATCGTGCCATCGAGACGGGCTCGTGACCAGAGGCTGCCGCACCACCCGATACGGGCGTCCGCGCTCGTCGGAGCGCTGTTCCCCCAGCAGGCGCGTCCGCGATCGTGCTCCTCCGGACGCGGTCGGCGCACGCCGGTCACCCGGGTGGGTGGCGCTCCCGCCTGCGGGGGTCACGCGCTGTCCACAGATCGGCTGAGCGACCTGCCGCGGAACGGCGGCGTCTCCCTATGGTCCCGGCGTCCGCACGGGGGCGGACCGGAACGGGGGTGTGCGTGCCGACTGCGACGAGCGCGCTCGACGTCGTCGACGGCGAGGTGCGCGAGCTGATCCGCCGCCGCGGCCTCGACCCGTTCACCGACCCGGGGCCGGTGCGGGTGCTGGTGCGCGACGTGGTGGCCGACTACTCCGAGCGGTCGCTCACCTCGGCGCTGCCCCCGATCGGCGACGCCGACGCGGTGGTGCGCGACGTGCTCGACCGGGTGGCCGGCTACGGGCCGCTGCAGCGCTGGCTCGACGACCCCGAGGTCGAGGAGATCTGGGTCAACGAGCCGGGCCGGGTGTTCGTGGCCCGCCGCGGGCGGTCGGAGCTGACGACGACGATCCTCGGCGCCGGGGAGCTGGCCGACCTGGTCGAGCGGATGCTGCGCACCTCGGGCCGGCGGATCGACATGAGCCAGCCGTTCGTCGACGCGATGCTGCCCGACGGGTCGCGGCTGCACGTGGTCATCCCCGACATCACGCGGCGCCACATGGCGGTCAACATCCGCAAGTTCGTGCTGCAGGCCCACTCGCTGGACGAACTGGTGGCCACCGGGACGCTGACCGCGCAGGCCGCCCGCTTCCTCGAGGCCGCCGTCGCCTCGGGCCTCAACGTGCTCGTCTCCGGCGGGACGCAGGCGGGCAACCTCACGAGTCGGTAAGACGCTGCCACGGCAGTGACAGCTTGAAGCTGGTAGTCATGGAGTATGGCGCGTCCGTCAGACTCGGACCCTTTGATTGATCCAACTGCAGCTATTCCAGCAAACATAGGCGGCGACTACGGTTCGGTTCCCTCCGATCGCCGGGCGCAGCAGCAGCAGGCTGCCGAGTTGGCCGAAGCCCGTACTGATTTCGCAAGATCCTTTGATGGGCGTCCGGCCGTCTATCGCCTCGGCTTCGCCGGAATGCAGATCAAGGGCTTGCCTGACTACTTTCAGTCGGGACGGGTCATCGTCGCGCAGGCGGTTGGTCCGGTGAATAGCCAAACCACATACATCGTCCAGCGGCCGGGCTGGGTGCCAGTATTCGACAAAACTATGCATCGTGGCCCCGTCATCCTCGGCGAGGGTCTGCATCTAACCATTTGCCACTTAAAGGTCATCGTTCCGGCTGAGGAGCACGTGGGCCTATCGCTAGAGCTGTGGAGGGATGAGGCGCTGGCGGCAATAGCTGTCGTCGCTGCCATGCTTGATGACAGGGTCGCGCAGCAGGAAGTATTCGAAGATCTCATGGTCTTCGATGCCTCGGGGCAGACTCCTATGGGGATGTTGGATACCGCAGTCCGCATCCGAGACTTCGCACCGACTAAGGCAGTCACCAGAGCTCAGGCCCAAGGGCTGCAGAAGTTGGCCAACTGGGACAGTTCGGCGCAGACGTCTACGCATGTCGCAGCGCGATGGTACTTAAAGGCGACGCAGGCGGGTCCAACCCCTGACGCCATTGTCTATCTGTGGATTGCGCTTGAAGCTTTGATCCCTGCGAAGGGGCGCGGCAAATCGAGTGATGTTAAGGGCGTGGAGGATGCGCTCACTCAAGCTGGCGCCGACCCTACGACTTGGGTTCCCTCAATTGGTCGCTGTGCTGGTATTCGCGCTGACATCGTGCACCACGGGCAGGAGCAGCCGGAACTCCTCAGTGAAGGTTTCTATGCACTCGAGACAGCGGTGCGCATTATCCTTCGTCATCGACTTGACATCCAGGCTGAATCCTGGCCGCCTGAGGTGGGTCAAACAAACCTGAGACTTCCTTTTCAGAAGTTGGCGGATAGGCTAAAGGCTCAGGCTCGCGTCACTATGCGTCTAGTGCAGGACAAGACGGATGACCCCACGTCCTGAAGCCTCTCTAGGCCAGGTCGTCAGCCTAGGTCCCTAGGCCGGCCGCCTGGGCTAGCGGGCATCCGCGCCAGGTTGTCCCGTCGTCCCAAACCACCGCGATGCCCTCAGCGTTCAGCCACGCGACGCGCGCCTCTGTAACCGGTGCGCTGAAGACAGCCAGTAGCGGCACTTGCTGCTGTGCTGGGTAGAGGAAGTGGCGATACTCCTTCAGTTGGCTGTGCGCTTCGCGAGTCGCCCGCGCTACATCCTTGCCGTAGACAACTTTGTACTCGCCGATCCACTCGGGGGTTCCGACGAGGATGAAGTCACGAGGATGCACATTGCTGGCCGGCTGGAATCCTCGCGCGATCAGCCAGTGCCCGTACCGCGTCAAGCCGCTTTGGTGGCGCGGAGTCCGCTTGATGGGGCGACGCGGAGGTCGCACCTTCGACTCCTTGTCGGCAAAAGGCGCGAAGCTGTACTCCCGACCGTCCGGAGTCCCGGTGGTCGCACTGGCGGTAGTGATGCTTCCGGGGTCAACGATCGCGACGGCCCGCTTGGCGAGGATGGCCTCTTCCAAGAGTTGACAGATGTTCGTGAGGTCCTCTCGGAGTTGCTGCTCGCTCGGAAAGGACGCCAGGTCGTAGGTGTGGGCCGCGATCGTGGCGGCCTCGTAGCGGAGTTGCCGGCGTGACTTGCTCTTGAGATCTATGGACGTGTCCCATGGCTCTAGTGACTTGGCGTCCATGCTGGCTCTAATTGCGGAAGCCTCGGCTCTAAGCTTCGCCCGCACTCTTGGCTCGCGGGCACTCGTGTTGCCAGTCTCTTCGTCCTGGTCTTTTAGCGTCCTGGATAGCCGTTCGGTACCCATGTTCACCGACAGGGTCCAGGCCGACTGGTCGGCCCGTAGGAGCCAAACGACATAGAGTCCCTCTTGGGGGCTTGAAGACTCGTCTGGGTCGAAGAATCCGATCCAAGGTGTCTCGGTGGTGTTTAGCGGTCGCTGTCCGCCGCTGGCTTTGATAACGAAGTCGGCTGGCGCGTACTGCGATAGTTCATTCTTGGCATTGCTAAGCAGCTTCTGTGGCTGTGTGTCGAAGCCGTTGGCCATCGAGTAGTGCTGGCCGATTTCGAGCAGATACTCCCGGAGGTTCATGGTCGGTGCTCCGTTCCGGGGACTCGCGATGCGGGTGCTGGCACAGGTGGCCCGGGGCGTAGCCCCGGGCCACCTGCTTGACTTGAAGAAGCAACATAACTCGGAGACTCCGTCACCCCCCGTCCACTTCCGCAGTCATCCCACCGCGTCCTCCCCATGGGTGCTGTTGGAGGCCAGGGGGGAGGGTGTCAAGGGCGCGGAGCGGCGAAGCGAACCCTTGACAGCCGGAGGACCGGCCGGAGGCTGCGCCGGTGGGGTGGGCGCTTCGTCGGCGACACGCCGTCCCCCGGTCAGTAATTGACGCTGCGACGCGACCCTGCCAGTGTCGCGGACACGAGACCGGCTTCTCTGGTGCCCCACCGCGCCAGGGAACACATACAACTACTTGGGGCTGCCAACCCCCCCTAGCGCACAAGCCATGTGCGCGGGCACTTCATTCAAGGCCGTGCCAGGTATCGAACGAGCAAGTCGTTCCGTGAGTCCGCGAAACTCCGGCAGGGACGGCAGGTGGGCTGGGCCCCTCGTTTCGTGACACCCCGCCGGAGCCAATCCGGACAGTGTGGCGCGAGGGGCCGTCAGTCCTTGTCGGCTCGTCCTTGGGAACGTCTGTGTCCGTTCGCGTCCCTGCCGTGCGGCCTCCCGCGGCTTGGCAGTTGTCCCTCTACCCGACCGCTGGCGAAGCCGGCGGCTGCTTCCGCCCACCCCGTCAGGCACCTCGCTCCTGGGTACCGGGGCAGCCTGCTGCTGATCCGGCCCGAGCTCGAGCGGAGGCCGCTCGACGTGCACGGGCCAGAGTGCGCCGCTACTGCGCGCACAACGGCTTGAGTCGGCTGGCGACACTGACCTACGCCGGGGGCGGGTGTCAGGACCCATGCCAGCTGCGGGCCGACTTGGGCGAGTTCTTCCGGAACCTGCGTGCCGCGCTCGGCGGGGAGCCGCTGGCTTACCTGTGGGTGCCTGAGTGGCACAGAACCGACCACGGGCTGCACGGGCACTTCGCCGTCGGGAAGTACATCCGCAAGAGCCTCCTGCGATCGGCCTGGGGTCGCGGCTTCGTCCACATCAAGCTGTTGTCGGACTTGCCCGTGGGATCAACCGGCCGTGAGGCAGCGCGAGCGGCGGCGGGCTACCTCTCGAAGTACGTCAGCAAGACCTTCGATGCGCCCCATCTGTTCGGGCGGCACCGTTACGACGTCGCACAGGGATTCCAGCCTCCGGTGCGGCGGCTGTCGGGTGCGAGTGCGGATGACGTGCTTCATCAGGCGGTTGAAGTCATGGGCTTGCCGCCAATTCGCGCGTGGTCGTCGTCGGAGGTCGAGGATTGGGACCGTCCGCCGGCGGTGTGGTTCGCATGGGCCTGAGCGACGTGCGGTCCGAGGACCTGCTGGCTTGGGTCAGGGCATCGACGGAGGCGCAGGGCCTGCCGTTGCAGGTTTCCGATCCGGCCACCGTTGAGCGGGTTCGCGCGCTGCTGACCTCAGGCCAGCCCAGCCTCGGGGAGCGCGCGGAGCGTGCGGACGATGCTGGGCGGGCTGAGGACTAGAGACGCCAGACCGGCTGCAAGCGGCTGATGTCCAGTCCTCTACGGCCGGGGGTGGCAGCGGGGTTGACGATGACGTGATCCAGAACGGCCTTGATGATCGCGGCTTGCCGGCCCAAGTTCAGTTCAGCCCAGCGCTGGCGAAGCTGTTCGCCTTGCCCGACGAGGCCGTCGAGGGTCGTCGTCTGGGTCATCCGGGCAAGTGCGCGTCGATTCGCTACCCGGCGGCCTTCGATGCGCTCACGTGCCTTGCGCATGCCCGCTCGGTCGATCTCGCCTTCCGCGTACATGAGTGCTAGCTCGTCGAGACGTTCGGTGTCGGACTCGATGGCGGTCGCGAGGCTGGCCGCTTGCTCGTCGTCGTGACCGCTGCCCGTCAACGCGCTGGCCATGGCCGGACTGTCGAGGCGCAGGAGTACGGCATCGACGATGAAGCGCTCCAACTTGTCCGCGTAGATCGCCATGCGGCCGCATCCGCCGAAGTCCGTGCCGGAGCGGCACAGGTAGCGGCGGGTATCGAAGCGGGGGACGGAGTACATGACGCTGCCGCACAGGCCGCAACGGCACAGGCCTGACAGGACGTAGCGCCTGGCGGTCCGGTTGGTGCGACGCGCGGGGTCCGTCAGCAGCAGTCGCAGCTTCTCGCCGTCGGCGGCGCTGATGATCGGTTGCCAGACGGCGGGAGTCAGGCTCTCGCCGTTGCGGTGAGAGCGCATGCCGTACGTGCGTGGGTTGAGCAGCAGCTGCCGCACTGTGGTCGTGCGCCAGGGGCGCCCCGTCACGGTGCGCACCCCCTCAGCGTCCAACCATCGCGACAACGACGTCAGGCTCTCCCCGGCGAGCGCGCGAGCAGTCAAGGCGCGGATGACAGCAGCTTCGTCCGCTCGATGACTCACCTTGTCGGCCTCAAAACCGAACGGCCGAGTGCCGCCGCCATGTGGCCTTCCGGCTTCGGCGATCTCCTGCATCTTGCGCCGTCCCCGCCTCCGCTTGGCATCGCTCTCGTTCGCGGCGACCGCCGACAGTAGCCGTGCGATGAGTAGCCCGTCCCCGCTACCGAGGTCGAAGTCGCCATGCACCGTGACTACGTCAGTCACCCCGGCTTGCTTGCAGGTCGCTACGAAGTGCTCCAGTTCTACGGGCCGTCGGTGCAACCGGTCGACGTGCCAGACGACCACGGCATCGCGGAATCCATCGGCGAGGTCGCCCAGCATCCGGGCGTAAGCAGGCCGTGTCTTGCCGGTGTAGGCGCTCACGTCGTCGTCCACGTAGACCTCGGCCGCTGCCCAGCCGCGACGCTCAACCTCTGCCATGCAGTCGTCGACCTGGCGCTTGACGCCCAGGCCGTCACCGTCGCGGTCCTGACTTATCCGCGCGTAGACCGCGACCGATCTCCTCCGTTGCATGCGGTGACACTAGCGACACGTCGTGAAGACGACGCTGCTCAACTGCCTGGTCGCCGCCGTCCCGGCCCGCGAGCGGGTGATCACCTGCGAGGAGGTGTTCGAGCTGCGCGTGCCGCTGCCCGACGTCGTCGCGATGCAGACCCGCCAGCCCAACCTCGAGGGCGCCGGGGAGATCCCGCTGCGGCGGCTGGTCAAGGAGGCGCTGCGGATGCGGCCCTCGCGCATCGTCGTCGGCGAGGTGCGGCAGGAGGAGTGCCTCGACCTGCTGATCGCGCTCAACTCCGGCCTGCCCGGAATGTGCACGCTGCACGCCAACAGCGCCCGTGAGGCCGTGGTCAAGATGTGCACGCTGCCGCTGCTGGCCGGCGACAACATCGGCCACGCGTTCGTCGTCCCCACGGTCGCCGCGAGCGTCGACCTGGTGGTGCACGTGGCCACCGAGGCGTCGGGGCAGCGGCGGGTGCGCGAGGTCGTCGCGGTGCCCGGGCGCGTCGAGGGCGGCGTGGTCGAGCTGGCCGACGTCTTCACCACCCGCGAGGGCCGGCTGGTGCGCGCGGAGGGCCACCCGCCGCACGCCGAGCGCTTCGCCGCCGCCGGGTTCGACCTGCCCGCGCTGCTGGAGGCCCGCCGGTGACCGGCGCCCTCCTCGGGCTGCTGTTCGGCGTCGGGCTCCTGCTCGCCTGGCGCAGCGGACCGCGGGCTCCCCAGCGGCCGGCCACGCCGCGCCCGCCCGGCCGGCGGGCCCAGCTGCTGGCCGAGGCCGGACTGACCGGCATCAACCCGGCGCAGCTCGTGGCGCTGCAGGTCCTGCTCGGGGTCCTCGCCACCGTCGTCGTGCTGCTGACCACCGGGACGGTCAGCGTCAGCGTCGCCTTCGGGGTGTTCGCGGCGGCCCTGCCGCACGTGCAGGTGCGCCGGCTGGCCGCCCGCCGACGCGCCGACCTGCGCGAGGTGTGGCCGGAGGTCGTCGACAACCTGGCGTCGGCCGTGCGCGCCGGGCTGTCGCTGCCGGAGGCGCTGTCGGCGCTCGCCGTCCGCGGGCCGGAGGTGCTGCGGCCGCCGTTTGCCCGCTTCGCCGCCGACCACCGCTCCAGCGGCCGGTTCGGCGACGGTCTCGACCGGCTCAAGGCCGACCTGGCCGACCCGGTGGGCGACCGCATCGTGGAGACGCTGCGGGTGGCGCGCGAGGTGGGCGGCTCGGACCTCGGCCGGGTGCTGCGGACGCTGGCGACCTTCCTGCGCGAGGACGCCCGCGCCCGCGCCGAGCTGGAGACCCGGCAGGGCTGGGTGGTGCAGGCCGCGCGGCTGGCGGTCGGGGCGCCCTGGGTGGTCCTGCTGCTGCTCGCCACCCAGTCGACGACGCTGGCGGCCTACGACAGCCCGGCGGGGACCGCGCTCCTCGTCGGCGGCGGGGCGGTGTGCCTGGTCGCCTACCGGTTGATGCTGCGGATCGGGCGGCTGCCGCAGGACGTGCGGGTGCTGCAGTGAGCGCGTCGCTGAGCGGGATGCTGCTCGGGCTCGCGGCCTCGCTCGGGCTGCTGCTGGCGGTCACCTTCGCGCCGCCGTTCCGCTCGGTGCGGCTGGTCGACCGGCTCGCGCCCTACGTGCACGACGCCCCGCCGCCGTCGCGGCTGCTCGGGACGGCGACCGAGCCGGGGCTGCTCGTCGCCGTCCGCCGGGTGTTCGGCCCGCTGGTGGCCGACGGCGCCCGGTTCGTCGACCGCGTGCTCGGCGGCCGGTCCGCGGTGCGCCGGCGCCTCGACGCGCTGGGCGCCGAGCAGACGGTGGAGGACCTGCGCGTCGAGCAGGTGGTGTGGGGCGGGATCGGGCTGCTCGGCGCGGCCCTGCTCGCGGGGACCGGCGCGCTGGTGGCCGGCGGCGTCAACGTGCTGTCGGTGGCACTCCTCTGCTTGGCCGGGCTCCTCGGTGGGGTGCTCGGCCGCGACTGGTGGCTCACGCAGCAGGTGCGCCGGCGCGAGGAGCTGCTGCTCGCGGAGTTCCCCGTGGTCGCCGAGCTGCTGGCGCTGGCGGTGACGGCGGGCGAGAGCCCGACTGCCGCCATCGCGCGGGTCACCCGGCTGTCCGGTGGCGAGCTGGCCCGCGAGCTCGGCGGGGCGCTGGGCCGGGCGCGGGCCGGGGTCCCGCTGGTGCAGGCGCTGCAGGAGGTGGCCGACCGGACGTCGGTCGACGCGCTGGCCCGCTTCGTCGACGGCCTGCTCGTGGCCATCGAGCGCGGCACCCCGCTCGCGGAGGTGCTGCGCGCCCAGGCCGCCGACGTCCGGGAGGCCGGCAAGCGCCGGCTGCTGGAGGCCGGCGGTCGCAAGGAGATCGCCATGATGGTGCCGGTCGTCTTCCTGGTGCTGCCGGTCACCGTCCTGTTCGCCCTGTTCCCGGGGCTGATCAGCATCGTCTCGCTGGCGCGTTGAGCGCTGGTGCACAACGGAGGAGGACGACGGATGCGGGCCCTGGCCTGGCTTCTCGCGCTCACGGCTGCCCTGGCCGCACGGCTGCGCACCGGCGGTGATCCCGAGCGGGGCGACGTCCCCGGCTGGGTGATGATCACGGTGATGACGGCGGCGCTCGTGCTGGCGATCCTCGTGCCGTTCCGCGAGGCGATCGTGGCGGCGGTGCAGAACGCGCTGGCCTCCGTCACGGCCGGTGGCTAGCCGATCCGACCACGACGACCCCGAGCGCGGGAGTGCCGTCGTCGACTTCGTGCTGGTGTCGGTGCTCGTCGTCGTGCTGCTGCTGGCGGTGCTGCAGGTCGCGGTCTACGTGCACGTGCGCAACGTGGTGACGGCCAGCGCGCAGGACGGCGCCCGGTACGGGGCCAACGCCGACGTGCCGGCCGCTGCCGCCACCGGCCGCACGCTGGAGGCGGTGGCCCGGGCGACGTCGGCCCGCACCGCCGAGGGGCTGGTGTGCACCGCGGCCGAGGAGGTCGACGGCACCGGCCTGGTGCTGGTGACCGTCCGCTGCCGCGGATCCGTGCCGACGCTGCTGGCGGGGCTGGGCGACCTGCTGCCGCTCGACGTCACCGGCCGGGCGGTGGAGGAGGCGGCGTGAGGTGGCTGCGCGCCCGGCTCGGGCAGATCGAGGGCGAGCGCGGGTCGGCACTGGTGGAGTTCGTGTTCATCGCGCTGGTGGTGTTCGTGCCGCTGGTCTACGTGGTGGCCGGGTTCTCGGCGGTGCAGCGCGGGGTGTTCGCCGCGACGGCGGCCGCGCGGGAGGCGGGGCGCGCGCTGGCCACCGCGCCCGACCTCGGCTCCGGGCTGGCCCGGGCCGAGCAGGCGGCGCAGCTGGCGGTGGCCGACCAGTCGGTGGACGCCACCGACGTGCGGCTGGCCTTCGCGCCGGCGGGCGCGGACTGCGGCTCGGCGGGCGGGTGGACCCCGACGCTGGTGCCGGGGGAGGAGTTCTCCGTCTGCGCCACGGTCACCGTGCGGATCCCGCTGCTGCCGGAGTGGATCGACGCCAACACCGCCACCGGCCAGTTCGTCGTCGAGACCGACCGCTACGTCGACCGCTGAGGGCCGAACGGCGGACGGCGCCCGCGGCCCGGTGGTGACGCCGCGGTGACGCGCCGTCCCGAGACTCCGGCTCGGGAACGGACGGGTTCCAGGAGCCGAGGAGGATCCGCATGTCGATCGACGCCGTCGCCACCGCCAGCGCCCAGGAGCGGGAGCTGGCCGTCGAACTCACGGCCGCCGTGCTGGCGGAGGCCGCACCGGACGAGGTGGCAGCCCTCGACGACCTCTCGGCGGAGTTCTTCGCCGACCCGCGACTCGCGCTCCAGCGCGATGACCGGGACGAGGAGCACGCGTTCGGCGTGGGCCTCGAGCTGCTGGCCCCCTACGTCCTCGCCGTCGCCGTCCCGCTGGTGCAGTGGCTGGGCGGCCTGGTGGCCGACGGCGCCAAGGAGGCGCTCACACCGATGGTGGCAGACCGGATCCGGGCCCTCTTCGGCCGCCGCGGCGACTCCGCGGAGGCCGCGGCTGCCCCCGGCGCGGGCCTGACGGCGGAGCAGGCACGCACGGCCTGGCAGATCACCGTCGACCGGTTGCAGTCGCTGGGCGTGTCCGATGCCGAGGCCCGCTCGATCGGTGACCAGGTGGCCGGCGCGCTCGTCGTCGGCCGATGAGCCGGTGACCGGGTCGACCGTCGCCCCGCCGGGGGCGGCGCCGCGCATCGACGTCCTCTCCCTGCCCCGGACGACGACGCTGCGGACGTCGCTGCTCGTCGCCGCGTTGGCGGGCGCGGGGCTCGTGGTCGGCACGGTGCTGCACAACCTGCTGCTCGCCGAGGCGTGGGACGACCGCTTCCGGGAGTGCCGGCAGGTCCCCGAGGCTGGGCCCGGTGTCCTCGGAGCGGCCTTCGCGGCGTGCATGGCGCCGGCGGAGCAGCGGCGCGTCGGCGTCGCGGTGACGACCGCGGCTCTCGTGCTCGCCCTCGTCTGGGCGGTGGTGCTGATCGCGCCCCTGCTGCACGACCGGAGCCGCGGGCTGCGCCCCCTCGATGCGGGCTTCGAGCGGGGGCGGGCCCGCTTCGCGGAGCTCGCGGCCGAGGCGGGGCTGCGCCGCGCCCCCGTGCTGATGCGCGGTGAGGGGCTCAACGGCGTGGTCCACGCGCACGTCTACGGCCGTCCGGGGGACCCGCGCGTGGCCGTGCCGCTCAAGCTGCTCATGACCGCCGGGACCCCGGCCTCCGACGCCGTCATGCGGCACGAGCTGGCGCACGTCGCCCACCGGGACCACCTCTCCGGCGCGCTGGCCAGAGGGAGCTGGTACGTGCTGGGCCCGCTGCTCGTCGTACCGGTCGTCGTGTCCGCCGTCGTCGGGGACCTCGAGGTCGTCCCGGGCTACCTCGCCCGAGCGGCCGTCCTCGCCGTGGTGGTCCAGCTGGTGCGGGCCGGCCTGCTGCGCGCCCGGGAGGTCGACGCCGACCTCGGTGCGGTGCGCAGGGGCACCGACCCCGCGGTGATGGCCGCCGGGACCGCCCGTGGTCGTGACCGCCGTTCGCTCGGTCCGTGGGCGCGGCTGCTGGCCACGCACCCCTCGCCGGCCGAGCGCGGGGCGGCCCTGGCGGCACCACACCGGGCGGCCCGCCTGGGGTTCGTGGACGCGCTCGCCGCCGGCTTCCTGGCCGCAACGGTCCTGCCGGTGCTCCGTGCCGCCGGCGCCTCCACCATCGGCGGCGCTCCGGAACGCGAGTGGGTGGTGGTGCTCTCGGTGCTGCCGGCCGGCGTGCTGCTCGGCGCCACGGTGGGGCTGGGGCTGTGGCGCCAGGCCCTCGTGGCCGGCGCGGCCGGGGTGCCCGCTCCCGCCGGACCCGTGGTCGCCGGCATGGCCGCCGGCGCCCTCGTCGGCCAGTCCGTCTCGCTGGCCGGCGTCGGACTGGGCGCCGCATCGGGTCGCGACCCGCTGTGGACGGTCCTGCTGCTGCCCGCGGGGCTGGCCGGTGCCACCGCGCTCAGCGCGGGCCTGGGAGCGCTGTGGGTGCGAGCGGCCGGTCGGTGGCGGGGACCGGCCGCGGTCTGGCTGCCCGCCGTGGTCCTGGGCGCGGCGGCGTCCACCGTCGCGGCCTGGGTGGCGGGCTCGCTGGAGATCTCGCTCGGGGAGGTGGGCTGGCCCGGGACATCCGAGGTCCTGCAGGTGGCCCTCTCGGGATGGCCGGTCACCGTCGTCGCCGTCGCGCTCGCCGCCGCGGCCGGCGCCGCCCTCGTCGCGGGATCCCGGAGCGGGCCTCCTCCGGCGTGGTTGGTCCCGGCGTCCCCGGGGATCGCGTGGGCGGGAGGACCCGTCGCGGCGCCCCGGCTGCGGACCGCGTTGCTCGCCGGGCTCCTGGCCGGAGCCGCCGGGGCGGCGATCATCGTCGCCTTCCGGCTCGCCGCCGGTCCGGCTGGAGGCGACGACGCGCTCGTGCAGCGGGCCTTCCTGTTCCTCTTCGTCGCAGCGGCCACCGGCACGGGCGCGGGCCTGGCGCTGCTCGCCTCCTCCGGGTCCCAGGGGCTGGGGGCGGCGGCCCTCGCGGCACCGGTCGCGACCGCGGTCGCCGGGCTCGGGATCGTCGGGCTCAACGCGGCCCTCGGCGGCGGACTGGATCTCTCGACGACGGGAACGGTGCTGCAGCGCTCGCTGGCCCTGGGGCTGATCGGGCTGCTCGCCATCGCCTGGCTCCCGCTCCGGGGCACGGTGCGATCGGAGGCCGCCGTCCTGGTGCTCGTCGCGGTGGTCACCGTCGCTGCGGCCTCCACCGTCGTGGTGGTCCGGGACGCCCTCGTGCCGGTCGGGGACGCGACGGCATCCGAGGCCGACCCGGAGTTCGCCGAGCTGGACTACCGTGTCCGCCTCGGCCCCGCCTTCTTCTCCGCCTCCGACGAGCTCTGGCAGACGACGCTCGAGATCGAGAACGGTCCGGCCACCGCCCCGGAGCGGGCAGAGCGCTACCGGGCCGAGGTGATCCCGGCGGCGCGGGACCTGCTGGCCAGCGCTCGCGCGTACTCCTCCGGCTCGCCCGAGGTCGACGCCGTGCACGCGCGCTGCACCACCGCCCTCGAGCTGGCCGTCACCGGCTACGAGGACCTGGCCGCGGGCTACGAGACCGGACGTGTGGACCTGCTGGAGCAGGCTGCTGCACATCTCGGGGAACACCTCGACGAGTGGCTGGCGTGGGGGGAGGCCGTCGACGAGCTCCGCTGACCGGATGACGCACCTCCGTGAGGTGTTCCCCGACCGCCGCGGTGGCCGGGCGTCCGTCGTCGGGACCGACCGCTACCTCGACCGCTGACCGACGCGACGGCGCGCCGCCGCGGACCTCCGGAACGCCGGGGTTCCCGTCCGGGGGCGGGCCGGAGGGTCACAGTCCGGTCCCTGCGGGCCGGACCCGCCGGCCCGGGGTCACGGGAGGTCGTCATGTCCCACTCCGCCGCGCGCCTGGCCGCCGTCACCGTCGGCGCCAGTGCAGTCCTGCTCGGTCTCGCGGCGCCGGCCCTGGCGGCGCCTCCCACGTTCGAGCGGGTCCAGTTCGACGACACCTTCTCCGACGAGTTCCTGAGCGAGGAGTGCGGCGTCGACGTCACGACCCGGGCCGTCGGTCAGGTGACGACCCGGACCTTCGACCGCAAGGGCACGGGGCCGCTCGTCCTGACGACGGTCAACGTCAGCCTCACCGCCACGGCGGGGGACAACACCGTCCGGTTCCGGGACGTCGGCGGTGACCTGCTGCGGCGTGAGCCCGACGGCACGCTGGTCCTGTCGATCATCGGGCAGCTGCCGTTCCAGTTCACCGGAGTCCTCAAGATCGACCCGGACACCGGTGAGGTGCTCCACGAGCCGGCCAACACCACGGACGACGAACTGGAGCGGGTCTGCGCCGCCCTCACCGCGGACTGACCGGATGGGCGGTGTCCCGGTCACCAGGACCGGGACACCGTCCGGCCGGCCCGCCACACCGACCCGGGTCGACGGGGACGGGGGAGGAGCCGTGACGCGCGCCGGCAGCGACACCCGCCTGCGCGAGGCCGTGGGCGACGAGCGCTCAGTTGATGCAGCTCTCGTCGTCGGCGGTGCGGACGGGCCCGGCGTCCTCCGTGGGCGCGGGCGTCGTCGGTTCCGTGGGCTGCCCGATCGCGGTGAAGTCCGCGCCCAGGATGAGTTGCACGGTGCCCGCGGTCGCGTCGTCGGCCACCTCCGTCACCGCTCCCGGCACCTGGGCGGCCAGGGTCGCGGCGAGCGCCTCGTCGCCGGGGGCGTGCCGGATCAGCGTGCGGGCGTAGTCGCTGGAGTCGGCGTTGCCGGTGGTGACGACCGGGAAGCCGGCCGCCTCGAGCGCCGCGGTGGCCGACGCGGCCAGCCCGCCGACGCCCGAGCCGTTGTAGACCGCCACCGACACCTCCGACGGCTCGACCGGGTCCGGCGCCGGGGCGTCGGACGCCGGCGCCTCGGGCTCGGCCGACAGGCTGGCGAAGAAGGCGCGCAGCGTGGCGTCGTCGGCCAGCTCCACGATGGAGCTGCCGTTCTCGTCGCGGGCGTCGGGGTTCGCGATCGGCACGGTCTGGAAGTCGATGCTGCCCGCCGTCACCCCCTGCATCTGCGCGGCCAGGTCGAGCAGGTCGAGGTCCTCGTCGACGGTCAGCGACTCCGACGCCGCCCGCACCAGCTCCCGCTGCGTGCCCAGGTCGAGCAGCACGTCCTGCGACAGCAGCTTGCGCAGCACCCCGCTGAGGAACACCTGCTGGCGCACGATCCGGTCGAGGTCGCCGCGGGGGAGCGCGTCGGTGCCGTCGGGCCGCTCGCCGTGCCGCTGCCGGACGAACCGCAGCGCGTCGACGCCGGAGATCGTCTGCTTCCCCGCCGGGAACACCGCCCCGGAGTACTCCGAGTCGTCGACGGCGTAGCAGAGGTTCACCTCCACGCCGCCGATCACGCTGGTCAGCTCGAAGAAGCCGAGCAGGTCCACCTCGGCGTAGTGGTCGATGCGCAGGCCGCTGAGCTGGTTGATCGTCTGGATGAGCAGCTGCGCGCCGCCGGCCTGCCGCTCGGTCAGCGGCGCCGACTCGTCCACCTCCGAGTACCCGTAGGCGTAGGCCGCGTTGAGCTTGTCCATCCCGTAGCCGGGGATCTCCACGTAGGAGTCGCGGGGGAAGGAGACGAACGACGCGCTCGACCCGTCGGCCGGCAGGTGCACCAGGATCATCGTGTCGGTGTTGACGCCGGAGTCCACGCCGGCGCTCAGCTCCGCGAGCTGCTCGGGCGTGAGGTCGGCCCGGCTGTCGTTGCCCACCAGCAGCAGGTTCATCGCCTCCGGCGCGTCCCCGGAGTCGGCGTTGCCGTCGTCGGGGATGGCGTCGGTGCGGTTCACCCCGGCCTCGGCCACCCGGCCGAGGTACCAGCCCCAGCCGCTGCCGGCGAGCAGCACGACCGACAGCAGCGCGGCCACCACCCGGGCGACGACGACCCCGCGGTGCGAGCGGGCGCGCGGCTCCGCCGCGGACGCCCGGGACGCCGAGGGCGCCGCGTGCCGGGCGGGCCGGCCCGCCCGCGGGTCCAGCCGCGGCGGCAGGGGCCGGCCGGAGGGGTCGCCGGGCGGGGTGCGGTCGCTCACGCGCGGCAGGGTAGGGCCGCCCGGCGGCCCGTGGTGGTCCTCCGGACCCGGCCCGCCGGAGGGGGGTCAGCGCACGTAGGTGGTGCCGCCGCCGAGGGCGGTCAGCACGACCATGCCGATGAAGGCGAGCGCGAGGAAGAGGACGACGGCGGCGAACAGGAGCCAGCCGCGCTCCTCGATGCCGCGCTTCTCCGCAGGGGTCGGCGGCGGCGCCTGGCCGGCCGGCTGCTCGGTGGGCGGATGGTCGACGGGTGCGGTCATGACGACTCCCGGGGGTGCGCCTGTGCCGCCACGCTAGGGCGGCCGCGGGCGGTCCCGGAGGGTCGGAGGTCCCTGGTCCGGCACCCGCCGGGTTCCTACCGTTCCGCTCCACCATCGAGAGAGCGGGGGACCCCATGAAGCACCGGCGACTGTTCCTGACCACCGCCCTGGCGGCGGCCGTCGTCACGGCGACGGCGAACCCGGCGGGTGCGATCACCTTCGGCCAGCCCGACGGCAACCGGCATCCCGAGGTCGGCGCGCTGCTCACCGACGTCGACCCGGGCAGCCCGGGCCCGGAGGTCATCTGCTCCGGCACCCTGATCGCGCCGACGGTGTTCCTCACGGCCGCGCACTGCACCGTCGAGGCCGAGGCCACGGGCGCGCCGCTCTGGGTCACCTCTGACCCCGAGTACGACGAGGAGACCCCCGACGCCACCGGCGCGATCCCCGGCACCGCGCACAGCCACCCCGAGTTCGGCGCACCCGGCGGCGGCGCGGACGCCCACGACATCGCCGTCGTGGAGCTCGCCTCCGCCCCGGCCGGGATCACCCCGGCCCAGCTGCCCACCGCCGGGCTGCTCGACGCGCTCGGTCAGCGCGGCCTGCGCAGCCAGACCTTCACCGCGGTCGGCTACGGCTCGATCCGGGAGGACAAGACCGGTGGGCCGCACAACCTGTTCCCGCCCGACGGCATCCGCCGCTTCGCCCTGCAGACGGCGCTGTCGCTGCAGAAGACCTGGTTCACGCTGTCGATGCAGCCCTCCACCGGCGACGGCGGCACCTGCTACGGCGACTCCGGCGGCCCGCACTTCCTCGGCGGCGAGAACAGCCACCTGCTGGTCAGCCTGACCGTCACCGGCGACGCGATGTGCCGGGCCACCGACCGCACCTACCGGCTCGACACCGCCTCGGCGCGGGCCTTCCTGGCCCGGTTCGTCACCCTGCCCTAGCGGGCGCGGCGCAGGCGCTCAGCCGATCGTCAGGCCGAGCGCCTGCGCCAGCACGACCGCCTGCTCGGCGCGGATCCGGGCGCCGTCGAGGGGCACCTCGCGCGGGTCGAAGGCGGCCAGGTCGCTGCCGCGCAGGTCGGCGCCCGACCAGCGGCTGCCGTCGAGCACGGCGGCCGACAGGTCGCAGTCGGTCAGCGTGGCGCCGGTGAGGTCGGCGCCGCGCAGGTCGGCCTCGCGCAGCCGCACCGCGGCGAACTCCGTGCCCCGCAGGTCGGCGTCGACCAGCGTCACGAACGACCAGTCGCCGCCGCTCACCCGCAGCGGCCGCATCGAGCAGGAGGAGAAGACGCTGCCGAGCACCGCGCAGTCGGTGAACTCGGCAGTGGTGAACGAGCAGGCGGTGAACCGGCAGCCGCGGAACGCCGACGCCTCGTGCCGCCCGGCCGACAGCCGGCAGCCGGTGAACGAGCAGTCCTCGAACGTGGCGCCCACCGACGTCGTCTCCGACAGGTCGACGTCGAGCAGCGTGCAGCGCACGAACGACCGGCCGGAGAGGTCCTCGCCCCACCAGTCCTCGCCGCGCAGGGTCGCGTCCTCCACCGGGGCGGTCACCCCGCGGACGGTAGGGGACCACCGTCCCGGCGGGCGACCAGGACCGCGCCGGCTGCCAGTGGTGCCGCCCCCAGGAGCACGGTCGTCCAGAGGACACCGGGCAGCCCGGACGGGGCCGGGCCGGCCAGCAGCGCCCAGCCGAGTGCGGACAGCGGCACGGTCACGACGCCGGTGCCCACGGCCAGCGCCCGGCGGACCCCGGCGTCCGCGCGTGGTGCACCCCAGCCCGCGAGCACGGCCGGGGCCAGCGTGAAGAGCCAGTGGAAGACCGGGATCACCGCGCCGGTCCCGACGTCGGAGAGGGCGGCGGCGTAGAGCGCGTTCCAGGTCAGCGCCGCGGCTGCGGCGAGGACGACGACCAGCCAGACGGCCGCGGCGATGCGGCCGGCCGTCCGCAGCGCACCGCGCACGGTGAGCGCACCGACGACGGCCCCCGCCACCGTCGCGCCGGCCGACAGCACCCACAGCGCAGCCGGGACGTCGGCCACGAGCCACGGGCTGTCCTGGGCCCACTCGGGCCGGGGCCACCGGTGCAGCCCGGCCACCGCGGCGGCCGCCGTGAGGACGGCCGACGCCGCGATCGGCGCATGCAGGGAAGGGGCGGGACGGGTCACGGCGGCACGGTCGCACGACCGGGACGTCCACGAGGCCGACGCGCGGGATCCCCTCACCGGTCCGGGTGGCGCCGGCCACATCTGCGGGGACACTCGGTCGTTGTGTTGCACGAGCGCGCGCGACGACGCGGGCGCCCGACCGCGAGGAGACGCGACCCTCGATGACGAGGTCCCGACTGCTGACCGCCCTGACCGCGGCGCTGACCACCGCCGCGGCCGCCGTCCTGCTCGGGAGCGGCACCGCCACCGCCGCCCCGGCCCCCGCTGCCGCCGACACGGGGGAGTTCGCCCCGCTCGACCGGCCCGGGCCGCGGCTGTCGGTGCCGCGCGACGCGCTCGACGCGAGCCTCGAGTGCAACGGGCCGCTGCGCGGTCTGGTCCAGGACCCGATCCTGCTGGTGCCCGGCACCACGATGGACCCGCACGTGGGCTTCGACTGGAACTACGCCCGCGCCTTCGACCAGCGCGGCTGGCGCTGGTGCACGGTCACGCTGCCGTTCGACGCCACCGGCGACGTCCAGGTGGCCGGCGAGTACCTCGTGCACGCCATCCGCACGATGGCGCAGCAGTCGCGCCGCGACGTCGACGTCGTCGGCTGGAGCCAGGGCGGCATGGTGCCGCGCTGGGCGCTGCGGTTCTGGCCCGACACCCGGGCGCTCGTCGACGACCTCGTCGGCCTCTCGCCGTCCAACCACGGCACGGCGCTGTCGGAGGTGACCTGCGGCGACTGCAACCCCGCCTTCCACCAGCAGGCCGCGGGCTCGCGGTTCCTGCAGGCGCTCAACAGCGGCGCGGAGACCTTCGCCGGCGTCGACTACACGGTCGCCTACACGGCGCTCGACGAGGTCGTCGTCCCCAACACCCCCGGGATCGCCAGCTCCGCGCTGCGCACCGGCGACGGCGCGGTCGCCAACATCGCCACGCAGGAGGTCTGCCCGGCCAACGCCGCCGACCACTTCGCCATCGGCAGCTCCGACCCCGTCGGCTACGCGATCGCCCTCGACGCGCTCACCCACGACGGGCCCGCGGTGCGCTCCCGCATCCCGCTGGGCACCTGCCTGCAGCCGTTCCAGCCCGGCGTCGACCCGCTCGCCTTCGCGCCCACCTACGCCGCGTTCCTCGCCTACGCCACGGACTCCGCCGGCAACGCGCCCGACGTGCCGGAGGAGCCGGCGCTCGCCCCCTACGTGTACCGCTGAGGAGGGGGACGGCCGCCCGGGGCGGCCGTCCCCGCCGCGGGTCAGCCGCCGCGCTCGACCTCGGCCTGCACGATCCCGCCGATCGCGGTGCGCAGCGCCTCGTTGCCGGTGTCCCCCTCGGCCAGCGCGGCGCGGGCGTCCTCGGGCAGCAGCGCGGGGTCGACGTCGTCGAGCCAGGCCACGTCGTCGCCGTTGCGGCGGCCGATGCGCAGTGCCTCGCCGCCGTGCCGGACCACGTAGGTCTCGCTGTCGATCTCGATCGTCAGGTCGTCGCTCATGGGCGGCCCCTACCCGGCGCGGCCCGCGGCACGCACCGAGGATGAGCGGGTGGACGTCGTCGAGGTGGTGGTCACCGGGCCGGACGCCGACTGGCTGGCCGGCTACACGCGCACCCTGGTCGAGGAGCGGCTGGCCGCCTGCGGCCACCAGCTCGCCGCGATCCGCTCCGTCTACCGCTGGGAGGGCGCGGTGCACGACGAGCCGGAGGCCCGCGTCGCCCTGCACACCCGCGCGTCGCTGGTGCCCGAGCTGGTCGCGCGCACCGCGGAGCTGCACCCCTACGACGTCCCGTGCGTGCTCGCCCTGCCGGTGTCCGGCGGCGACGACGCCTACCTCCGCTGGGTGGTGGCCGAGACCCGCGAGCCCGCCCCGTGAGCGAGCCGCCGCGGGTCATCGGGGTGCGGAGGCCGTCGCCGCGCTCGAGGCCCTGACCGGCGACCTGCCCGCGGCGCGCGCCCGGCTCGCCCGCTGGCAGGCCGGCCCTGCCGCCGGCTCGGACCGGCCGCACGCCGCTGCCTTCGCCGCGTGGCCCGGGACCGCCGTCCGCGGAGGACCGTCGTCCGCCGAGCGTCAGCCGGGCTCGCCGCGCAGCTTCCGCCGGGCGACGACGGCCAGGTCCACCAGCGCCACCGCGCCGAGGACGAACAGCACCACCGCCGGCCACGCGGGCAGGTCGGTGCGCAGCCACAGCACCCCGAGCACCACGCAGACGACCAGGCCGAACGCCGCCAGCACCAGCCGCAGGGTCAGCGCCGACTGCGCCGGCGCCGCGCCGAGCAGCCCCGCCGTCGGGTCGTGGTGGTCGGGCAGGCCCCGCTCGTAGTCCTCGCGGGTCAGCTTCCGCCGCGGCTCGCTCATGGGAGGGGCGTACCCGGTGCCGGCCCCGGCCACCCGGATCGGCCGCTGCGAGGATGGCCCGGTGACCCCGCCCGCCCGCGACTCGACCGCCGTCCTGCGCGACCTCGGCGCCGCCCTCCGGGCCGCCGCGCCGGCGGGCACCGCGCGGCTGCGCTACCGCGCCGTCGTCGTCGGCGACGTCCGCCGCGACCAGCTCACCGCCGAGCCCGCCGCCGGGGACGAGCTGCCCGTGCCGGCCGCGGTGCGCCGCGCGGTCGAGGAACTCAAGCGCGCCATGTGGACGCCGGAGCGCGGCACCTGGCTGCAGACGGAGATGGTCCTCGACCTCGCCACCGGCCGGCTGCTGCCCATCTTCAACGCCGAGGCCCTCCCGCCCGGCCCGCCGCTGCCCCCCGGGGCGCTCGCCGCCGAGCTGCGCGCCTACCCGCGCCCGCCGGACGCCGTGCCCGGCTGGATGGGCGAGCCGACCGGCTGACGCCCCGGCGCACTACCCTGGATCGACGTGGCCGCAGACTTCTCCGTCGTCCTCGACGAACTCGACACGACCCTCTCCAGCATCGAGTCCGTCCTCGACGTCGACAAGCTGCGCCGCGAGGTGTCCGAGCTCGAGCAGCAGGCCGCCGCGCCGGACCTGTGGAACGACGTCGAGGCCGCCCAGGCGCTGACGTCGAAGCTGTCCTACCTGCAGGGCGACCTGCGCCGCGTCGAGGAGCTGCGCCGCCGGCTCGACGACGTCGGCGTGCTGCACGAGATGGCGCTGGAGGAGTCCGACGAGTCCGTCACCGCCGAGGCCGAGCGCGAGCTGGCCGCGCTGCGCAGCGAGATCGACGAGCTCGAGGTCCGCACGCTGCTCAACGGCGAGTACGACTCCCGCGAGGCGCTGGTGACCATCCGCTCGGAGGCCGGCGGCGTCGACGCGGCCGACTTCGCCGAGATGCTCATGCGGATGTACCTGCGCTGGGCCGAGCGCCACCGCTACCCGGTCGAGGTCTACGACACCTCCTACGCCGAGGAGGCGGGCATCAAGTCGGCCACCTTCGCCGTCAAGCAGCCCTACGCCTACGGCACGCTGTCGGTCGAGCAGGGCACCCACCGGCTGGTGCGTATCTCGCCGTTCGACAACCAGGGCCGCCGGCAGACGTCGTTCGCCGGCGTCGAGGTGCTGCCGGTCGTCGAGCAGACCGACCACGTCGACATCCCCGAGAACGAGATCCGCATCGACGTCTTCCGGTCCTCCGGCCCCGGCGGGCAGAGCGTGAACACCACCGACTCCGCCGTCCGGATCACCCACCTGCCCACCGGCATCGTGGTGTCCTGCCAGAACGAGAAGAGCCAGATCCAGAACCGCGCCGCGGCCCTGCGGGTGCTGCAGGCCCGGCTGCTGGCGGTCCGCCAGGCCGAGCAGCGGGCCGAGATGGACGCGCTCAAGGGCGAGGGCTCCAGCTGGGGCAACCAGATGCGGTCCTACGTCCTGCACCCGTACCAGATGGTCAAGGACCTGCGGACCGAGGTGGAGACCGGCAACCCGTCGTCGGTCCTCGACGGCGACATCGACGCCTTCATCGAGGCCGGCATCCGCTGGCGCCGGCAGCAGGAGAGCGTCCCCGCGTCCTGACGGCGTCGACCCCGTCACAGTCGGCGGGGGTTCGACCGGCGCCCTCCCGGGGTAGTGCAGCCGATTCGCGCAACGCGCCCGGTGCGTCTCGCCGCGAACCGCTCATGGTGCGGTCCCGGGCAGGTACCGTGGCCCCTCGTGATCGAATTGCAACACGTCACCAAGCTCTACCCGGCCAGCGCTCGGCCGGCCCTCGATGACGTGTCGACGGAGATCGACAAGGGCGAGTTCGTCTTCCTGATCGGCTCCTCGGGCTCCGGCAAGTCGACCTTCCTCCGGCTGCTGCTCAAGGAGGACGACCCGACCCGCGGCACGGTGACGGTCAACGGCAAGACCCTCAACGGCATGAGCAAGTGGCAGGTGCCGAAGCTGCGCCGCACGATGGGCTGCGTCTTCCAGGACTTCCGCCTGCTGCGCAACCGCACGGTGGCCGAGAACGTGGCGTTCGCCCTCGAGGTGATCAACAAGCCGCACCGCACCATCAAGCGCGTCGTCCCCGAGGTGCTGGAGATGGTCGGCCTCGACGGCAAGGCCAACCGGCTGCCCCACGAGCTCTCCGGTGGTGAGCAGCAGCGGGTCGCGATCGCCCGCGCGTTCGTCAACCGGCCGCTGGTGCTGCTCGCCGACGAGCCCACCGGCAACCTCGACCCGGAGACCAGCGAGGGGATCATGCTGCTGCTGGAGCGGATCAACCGCACCGGCACCACGGTGATCATGGCCACCCACGACTACCACATCGTCGACTCGATGCGCCGCCGCGTGATCGAGCTCAACGGGGGCCAGATCACCCGAGACCAGTCGCGCGGCGTCTACGGCGTCGGCCGCTGACGGTCCGCCTCCCCGACCTGCACCTCACGCAAGGGAACCCATGCGCGTCAACTTCGTCCTCTCCGAGGTGGCCACCGGGCTGCGTCGCAACCTGACCATGACGGTCGCGATGATCCTGACCACGGCCATCTCGCTCGGTCTCATGGGGACCGGCCTGCTCATCGCCGGGATGATCTCCGACATGAAGGAGATCTACTACGACAAGGTGCAGGTCTCCATCTTCCTGGCCGACGACGTCACCGACGAGCAGCGGACCGCGATCGAGACCCAGCTGACCGACTCGCCGGAGGTCGCGAGCTTCCTCTACGAGTCGAAGGAGGAGGCCTACGAGCGCTTCCGGCAGCAGTTCTCCCAGCAGCCCGAGCTGGTCGAGAACACCCCGCCGGACGCGCTGCCGGAGAGCTTCCGCGTGGAGCTGGTGAACCCCGAGCGCTACGAGGTCATCGCCGCGGAGTTCCCGAACGGGCAGAACGGCGTCGACCAGGTGCGTGACGAGGGCGACTTCCTCGATCGCCTGTTCAGCCTGCTCAACGGCGCCCGCAACGCCACCATCGCCGTCGCGGTGGTGCAGGCGCTCGCGGCGCTGCTGCTGATCTCCAACACGATCCAGCTGGCGGCGTTCAACCGGCGCAACGAGACCAACATCATGCGGCTGGTCGGCGCCTCGCGCTGGTACACGCAGCTGCCGTTCATCCTCGAGGCGGCGCTGGCCGGCCTGATCGGCGCGCTGCTCGCCGTCGGCGGCCTGGTGCTGGCGAAGGTGCTGTTCGTCGACAAGACCCTGGCCGGGCCGATCAAGGCCGGGATCATCCCGCCGGTCGACTGGGGCGCGATCGCCACCATCAGCCCGATCATCGCCGCGGCCGGCGTGGGCCTCGCCGGCATCGCCGCCTACGTGACGCTGCGCCTCTACGTCCGGCTGTAGTCCCGGTTCCTCCTCCCGAGATCTGCACACTCGGGGTCTTCCGCGCCCGGAAGACCCCGAGTGTGCAGATCTCGCGCGTTCCGGGGGTAGGGCGCCAGGCATGACGACCGACGAGGTGGCCCCGGCAGGCGACGTCGACAGCGGGCGGGCCGACGTCCGCGCCGCGCTGCGCAGGCTGGGGGCGGTGGGCGCCTTCGGCGACGACGGCGAGGACCCGACGACGGCGCTGCTGGCGGCCGTGCGGCTGGTGCGCGAGGTGGCCGCGGTCAGCCTTGCCACCGCCTTCTCGGCCTGGTCGCAGCGCATGGTCGTGGAGTACCTGCGCGCCGCCCGGCAGCCCGACGACGGGCTGTCGGCCGCGCTGCGCACCGGCGAGGTGACCGGCGCGACCGCCCTCGCCCCGGCGATCGCCGACCTCGCCGGCACCGGCACGATCCCGGTCACCGCCACCCGCGACGGCGCCGGCTGGCGGCTGTCGGGCTCCATCGGCTGGGCGTCCAACCTCTTCGACGACGCCGTCGTCGTCGCCCCGGCGCGCACGTCCGACGAGGGCCGGCTCGTCGTGCTCTTCCGCCGCACCGACCCCGGCGTCACCCCCGACGGGCCCTACGACCTGCTCGGCCTCAACGGCACCGGCACCGGCGGCCTGCACCTCGACGGGGTCGCCGTCGGCCCCGACCGGGTGCTCAGCGACGACCTCGCCGCGTTCCTCGGCACCTGCCGCCCGGCGATGCTGCTCATGCAGACCGCGCTGGCCCTCGGCCTGGCCGACGCCGCGCTCGCCGCCGTCGACACCCACCTGGTGCCCGGCGCGCTGCTGCGGCGCGACGCCGAGGACCTCTCCGACCAGCGCGACGACGTCGCCCGGCGGGCCGAGGACCTGGCCGGCGACCGGGTGGGCCTCGCGCCCGGCGACCTCGCCCGGCTGCGGCTGGCCGCCATGGACGTGGCCGCCGAGGCGGTGCGGCTGGAGTGCTCGGTCGCCGGGGGAGGGGGCTACCGGGCCGGCAGCGACACCGCCCGCCGGGTGCGCGAGGCGGCCTTCCTGCCAGTGCAGGCGCCCACCGTGACCCAGCTCCGGCGGGAGATCACGGCCGCCGGGGTGCGGCAGTAGCCTGGGGACATGCCGCGTGAACAGGGGCGCAAGCTCATCGCCCAGAACAAGAAGGCGCGGCACGACTACTCGATCCTCGACACCTACGAGGTCGGCCTGGTGCTCACCGGCACCGAGGTGAAGAGCCTCCGGGCCGGCCGGGCGTCGCTGGTCGACGGCTTCGCCACCGTCGACGACGGCGAGGTGTGGCTCCAGCACGTGCACATCCCCGAGTACACGCAGGGGACCTGGACCAACCACGCCCCGCGCCGCAAGCGCAAGGTGCTCATGCACCGCGAGGAGATCGACAAGCTGATCGGCAAGACCCGCGAGGGCGGCCTGACGCTCGTGCCGCTGGACCTGTACTTCAAGGACGGGAAGGTCAAGGCCACGCTCGCGCTGGCCCGGGGCAAGAAGTCCTACGACAAGCGCCAGGACCTCGCCGAGCGCGACTCGCGCCGCGAGATCCAGAAGGCGTTCGGCCGCTACGTGAAGGGACGTCGTTGAGGGGCATGCGTTGAGGGGCATCGCGTACGACCGGTTCGGCGGCTCCGACGTCCTGACGCTGCGCGACGACCTCCCCGACCCGCCCGTCGGGCCGGACACGGTGCTCGTCCGCACGCACGCCACGGGCGTCAACCCGGTCGACGTCGGCATCCGCGAGGGGCACCTGGCCGGGCTCTTCCCGCACCACTTCCCGATCGTGCCCGGCTGGGACCTCGCCGGGACCGTCGAGGCGGTCGGGCCGGCGGTCCACGACCTCGCGCCCGGCGACGAGGTGTTCGGCTACCTGCGCCGCGACGACGTCCAGTGGGGGACGGCGGCCGAGCTCGTCCCGGCGCCGCAGCGCTGCCTGGCGCGCAAGCCGGGGGCGCTGTCGTTCGCCGAGGCAGGGGCGCTGCCGCTGGCCGGGCTGACCGCCTACCAGGCGCTCACCGAGGCGCTCGACGTCGGCGAGGGCGACCGGGTGCTGGTGCACCGCGCGGCCGGCGGCGTCGGGTTCTTCGCCGTCCAGATCGCCGTCGCGCTCGGCGCGCACGTCATCGGCACCGCGAGCCCGCGCAACCACGGCTTCCTCCGCGACGCCGGCGCCGCCGAGGTGCTCGACTACTCGGCCGGGCCGATCAGCGCGCAGCTGTCCGAGCCGGTCGACGCCGTCCTCGACCTCAACGGCGGCGACGCGCTGACCGACGCGCCCCGGCAGGTGCGCGACGTCGCGCGGGTGGCCAGCGTCGTCGACCCGGCGGTCAACGAGATGGGCGGGCGCTACGTGTTCGTCCGGCCCGAGCGGCACGACCTCGAGGAGCTCGGGCGGATGGCCGACGCCGGCCAGCTGCGGGTGGCGATCGCCAAGGCGTTCCCGCTGGAGCGCGCCGCCGAGGCCCACGACCTCGTCGCCGGCGGGCACGTGCGCGGCAAGGTCGTCGTCACGCTGAGATGAGCAGCGCAGCATGAGCGTCCCGCCGCCGGTCGACGACGACGACGTCCCGCGGTTCTGGCGCGAGCTCGGGCTGCCCGGCCTGGTCGACGTCCACGTGCACTTCCTGCCGCCGCGCGTGCAGGCGAAGGTGTGGGCGTACTTCGAGGCGGCGCGGACGCACTACGGCGCCGACTGGCCGGTGCGGTACCCGCTGCCCGAGGACGAGCGGCTCGCCGTCCTGGCCCGGCTCGGCGTCCGCGCCTTCCCGACGCTGCCCTATCCGCACAAGGCCGGGATGGCCGCCTGGCTCAACGACTGGTCGGCCGCCTTCGCCGCGGCGAACCCGCAGGTGCTGCGCTCGGCGACGTTCTTCCCCGAGCCCGAGGCGCCGCACTACGTCGCCGAGGCGCTCGAGTCCGGCGTCCGGGTGTTCAAGGTGCACGTGCAGGTGGGCTCCTTCGACCCGCGCGACGCCCTGCTCGACCCGGTGTGGGCGCGGCTGGAGGAGACCGGGACGCCGGTGGTCATCCACTGCGGATCCGGTCCGCTGCGCGGCGAGCACACCGGGCCGGCGCCGATGGAGGGGCTGCTCGAGCGGCACCCCGGCCTGCGGCTGGTGGTCGCCCACCTCGGCATGCCCGAGTACCGGGAGTTCCTCGACCTCGCCGAGCGGTACGAGCGGGTGCACCTGGACACCACGATGTTCGCCACCGACTTCACCGAGCGGCTCATGCCCTTCGACCCCGCGCTGCGGCCTCGGCTCGGCGCGCTGCGGGAGAAGGTGCTGCTCGGCAGCGACTTCCCGTCGATCCCGTACCCCTACGCCCACCAGCTCGCCGCACTCGCCCGGCTCGGCCTCGGCGACGACTGGCTGCGCGCGGTGCTGCACGACAACGGCGCCCGCCTGTTCGGGCTGCCTGCCTGATGCCCGCCGCCCAGGACGACCTGCGGGTGGCGACGGCGGTCGGCCCGCTGCTGCTGCGCCGCCCGGTCGCGGCCGACCTCCCCGCGGTCTGGGCCGTGCACGGCGACCCGCGGACCAACCGGCACAACCCGGCCGGCCCGGACGCCGACGTCGCGGCCAGCCGGGACCGCCTGCACGAGTGGCTCGACCACTGGGCGCGGCACGGGTTCGGCTACTCCGCCGTCGAGACCGGCGAGGGACGGGTCGTCGGCTTCTCCGGCGTCCGGACGTCGGCGTGGGACGGGGCCCCGGTGCTCAACCTCTACTACCGCTTCGTCCCCGAGGTGTGGGGGAGGGGCGTGGCGACGGCGGTCGCGCGCGCGGTCGTCGCCGAGGCGCGGCGGCGGCAGCCGGACGTGCCGGTGCTGGCGTTCACGACCGTGGACAACACCGGGTCGCGGCGGACCGCGCTCGCCGCCGGGCTGGTGCGCCGGCCCGACCTCGAGCGGGTGGTCGACGGGCACTGGGCCGTCGTCTTCACCACGCCCCCGGCGGGGTAGCCGCGGGCCGTGACGATCCGCCTCGCCGCCGCCGTCCTGGGCACCCCCGACCCGCGCGGGCTTGCGCGCTTCTACCAGCGGCTGCTCGGCTGGCCGCTCCGCGACGACTCCGACGAGTGGGCGACGCTGCGCCCCGAGGACGGCGGCACCGGCCTGTCGTTCCAGCTCGAGCGCGACCACGTGCCCCCGGTGTGGCCGCCGGAGCCGGGCACCCAGCAGATGCAGACCCACCTCGACCTGCTGGTCGACGACCTGGACGCCGCCTGCGCGCTGGCGGAGGAGGCCGGGGCCCGGCGGATCGGCGGCTACGACGACCCGCAGGAGCTCGTGCGGGTCTACGCCGACCCCGCCGGGCACCCGTTCTGCCTGTTCGTCCGGCTCGCAAATGCGTCGCCGGGACCGGAGGACCCCGCCTAGCCTCGGGCCCCGTGCCCGAGATCCTCCCCGCCGACGTGACCGCCGACGTGACCGGCCTGCCCGAGGGCCTCACCGCCCGCCCGCTCACCCTCGACGACGCGGCCGCCGCGGCCGAGCTGCTCGAGGCGGCCGAGGCCGTGGACGACACCGGCGAGCACGAGGACGCCGCCGACCTGACCGAGTGGTGGGACCGCGAGCTGGTCGAGCTGCCCCGCGACGGCCGCGCCGTGGTCGACGCCGACGGGCGGCTGGTCGCCTGGGCGACGTCGATCGCCCCGCGCGGCGGACGCGACGCCTTCCGCATCTGGACCGAGGGCCGCGTGCACCCCGACGTCCGCGGCCGCGGCATCGGCCGGGCGCTGCTGTCCTGGCAGCTGCGCCGCGGCGCCGAGCAGCACGCCGAGTTCGGCCCGCCCGGCCTGCCCGCCCGGCTGGTCACCTCCGTGTGGCCGGCGATGACGTCGCTGGAGTCGATGCTGCGGCGCGCCGGGTTCGAGGTGGAGCGGCTGTTCGCCTCGATGGAGCGCCCGCTCACCGGGCTGCCCGCCGTGACGCCGCCGCCCGGCGTGGACCTGGTGCCCTTCACCTGGGACCGCGACGACGAGATCCGCCGGGCGCACAACGCCTCCTTCACCGAGCACCACGGCTCCACCGAGCGCGACGAGCAGGCCTGGCGCAACTGGTTCACCGGCCGGCAGTCGTTCCGGCCGGACCTGTCGGTCCTCGCGATCACCGACGGCGCGGTCGCCGGCTACGTGCTCACCTACGAGTACGAGGCCGACACCCGCGCCACCGGCATCCGGACCGCGCACTACGGCCAGATCGGCGTGCTGCCGTCCGCCCGCGGGCGCGGCGTCGCCTCGGCCACGATCGCCGCGGCGCTGGCCGCCGCGCAGGAGGCCGGGTACGCGCAGGCCGCGCTCGACGTCGACACCGAGAACACGACCGGCGCGTTCGCCCTCTACGAGCGGGTCGGCTTCCGGGTGTCCCGCACCCACCACGCCTGGGCGTACGTGGTCCCGCCGGCCGCCCGGTGACGCGCCCGGCGCGGGAGGACGACCTGCCGCTGGTCGAGGACGCCGAGCGGGCCTACATCCGCGACGTCGAGCCCGGTGAGGAGGCCGGCTGGACGGCGGCGCTCGACCGCAACCGGGCGCTGTGGCGGGAGAACCTCGCGCGCACCACGGTGCTCGAGGCCGACGGCGGGCCGGCCGGGTTCGTCGTGTGGACGCCCGACGGCGACGCCGCGCTCGTGGTCACCGTGCAGGTGCTGCCGCCGCACCGCCGCCGCGGGCACGGCCGCCGGCTGCTGGAGGTGGTCGAGGCGCAGGCGCGGGAGGCCGGACTGGCGGAGGTCCGCCTGGGCGTGCACCGGGACAACCCGGCCCGGGCGCTGTACGAGGCCACCGGCTTCGCGCCGGCGGGGGAGGACGGCGCCTACCTGCTGTTCCGCCGCCCGGTCGGTCCCGCCTAGGGTCGCCGGCATGGTCAGCGCCGATCAGCCCGTCCTCGAGCCCGCCCTCGTCGCCCGCGCGTACCGCGCCGTCGAGCCGCTGCACAACCACGTCTACTTCGTGCCGGAGACCGACCAGCACCTGACGGCGGCCGGGCTGCGGCCCGGGCGGATGGTCTACTTCGCCGGCCGCGCCGCGCCGATGGGCGCCGTCGGGCCGGGCGTGGTGACCGCGACGTTCTCCAACTTCTCGCCGGCGATCGTCGCCCGCCACATCCCGCGGGCGTGGACGCTGGCCACCCCCGAGCAGGTCGTCGCCGCCCGGTTCGCCGCCGCCCGCGCCTCGCTCACCCGGCTGCTCGGCGGCGAGGACGCCGCGGCCGCGCCCGAGGTCGGTGAGCTCGCCGGCCTGCTCGCCGAGGCGTGCAGCGTGCTGACCCCCGAGGGCCGCCCGCTGTACGCGGGCCACGCCGACCTCGCCTGGCCCGCCGACGTGGTGAGCCGGCTCTGGCACGCCGCCTCGCTGCTGCGCGAGTGGCGCGGGGACGGGCACGTCGCCGTCCTGGTGCGCCACGACCTGTCGGGCCTGGAGGCCCTGGTCACCCACACCGCCACCGGCCGCGGGTTCCTGCCCTCCTCGGCCAAGGCCACCCGCGGCTGGAGCGACGAGGAGTGGGACGCCGCCGCCGCGCGGCTGGCCGGCCGCGGCCTGCTCGACGGCGACCGGCTCACTGACGCCGGCCAGCAGCTGCGCGCCGACCTCGAGACCGAGACCGACGCGCTGTCCACCACGCCCTGGGCGCACCTCGGCCCCGAGCGCACCGCCCGCGTCATCGCCCTGGGCAAGGCGCTGTCGAGCACGCTGGTGGCCAACGGCGCCTACCCGGCCGGCGTCTTCGCCGGCCGGTGACCGCCCGCCTGCCCGAGGCGCCCGGCGAGGGGCCCACCGCCGACCTGCTGCGCGCCCGGCGCGGCGGCACGCTGACCGTGCTGGACCGGCTGCTGCTGCACAGCCCGCCGGTGGCCGAGGGCTGGAACGCGCTGCTCGGCGTCCTGCGGGGCGGCACCACGCTGCCCGCCGACCTGCGCGAGCTCGTCGTCCTGCGGGTCGCCGTCCTCACCGGCGCGGAGTTCGAGTGGACCGCGCACGAGCCGATCGGCCGCCGCGCCGGGCTGACCGACCTGCACCTGCGCCGGCTGCGCGCCGCCGAGCCCGCGGCCGAGCCGGTGTGGACGCCCGTGCAGACCGCCGTCCTCGCGTTCACCGACGCCTCCGCCCGCGCCGTCGACGTCCCCGACGCGGTCTTCACCGCGCTGCGCGAGCACCTCGACGACCGGCAGGTCGTGGAGCTGACCGTGCTGGTGGGCGGCTACTGCATGGTGTCGCGGTTCCTCGTCGCGATGCGGGTGCCGCCGTCGGACGGAGAGGTCGCCGGGTAGCGCCGCCGTCCCTATGGTGTGGCTCACCACCGCGCCCCGGGGAGCCGCCATGACGCTGACCGATCGTCCGGGACAGCCCGGACAGCGCACCGACGTCGACGCCGCCTTCCGCGGCTCGGCCACCTACCGCAGCCTGGGCGAGCAGCAGCTGAGCCCGGCGGAGGAGCGGTTCGAGAAGGGGCGCCGCACCGTCGGGCTCTTCCTCGCGCCGGTCGTGACGATCGTCTTCGCGCTGCTCCCGCTCGACCTGCCGCGCGACCAGCACCTGCTCGCCGCTGTCCTCCTCGGCGTCATCGTCCTCTGGATCACCGAGCCGGTGCCCATCCCGATCGGCGGCCTCATCGGGCTGGGGGCGATCGTCGTCCTCGGGGTGGTGCCGGCGGACGACGCCGTGGCGCCCTTCGGGTCGACGACGGTGTTCACCTTCATCGGCGCGTTCATCCTGGCCGCCGCCATGCTCAAGCACGGCGTCGCCCGGCGCTTCGCCATGGCGATCCTGTCGTTGCGCTGGGTCGGCGGCTCGACGTCTCGGCTGGTCATCGCCTTCGGGCTGATCACCGCGCTGTTATCGGCGTTCGTGTCCAACACCGCCACCGTCGCGATGCTGCTGCCCACGGCGCTCGGCATCCTCTCGGTGATCGCCAAGCTGCTGCAGGACAAGGGTCTGGTGAAGCCCGACTTCGACCCGCTCCGGCTGCGGGTCGGCGTCGCGCTGATGCTCATGCTCGCCTACGGCGCGAGCGTCGGCGGGCTGATCACGCCCGTGGGGACGCCGCCCAACCTCATCGGCCGCGGGCTGATCGAGGAGGCGACGGGGGAGCGGATCGGGTTCCTCCAGTGGATGCTGATGGCGCTGCCGATCTGCGCGCTCATGTTCGTGGCGCTGGCCGCCGTCCTGCTGCTGCTCAACCGGCCGGAGATCAAGCGCATCGAGGGCGTGCACGAGTACGTGCAGGCCGAGCGGGCGCAGCTCGGCCCGGTCTCCCGGGCGGAGAAGAACACGCTGGTCGCCTTCGGGATCACCGTGGCGCTGTGGATCTTCCCCGGCGTCATCGCGCTGACCGCCGGCACCGACTCCGACCTGTACACGACGATCAGCGACCGGATCGACGAGGGGATCGTCGCGGTCCTCGGTGCCTCGTTGCTGTTCCTGCTGCCCACCGACTGGAAGCGGCGGGAGTTCACCCTCCGCTGGTCCGACGCCGCGACGATCGACTGGGGCACGGTGCTGCTGTTCGGCACCGGGATCGTCTTCGGCTCACTGCTGGCCGACACCGGCCTGGCGGAGACGATCGGCAACGCCTCGGCGGACACCCTCGGCCTCGGCAGCACCCTCGCCATCACCGTGTTCGCGGTGATCCTGGCGATCGTCATCAGCGAGACGACCTCGAACACCGCGTCGGCAGCCGTCGTCGTGCCGATCATCATCCCGGTCGCCGTCGCCGCCGGGATCAACCCGTTCGTGCCCGCCCTCGCAGCCACGTTCGCGGCGTCCTTCGGGTTCATGCTGCCGGTGTCCACGCCGCAGAACGCGATCGTCTACGGCTCCGGCGTCGTGCCGATCACGAAGATGATCCGGTCCGGGATCTCGTTCGACGTGCTCGGCGCGCTGCTGATCGTGGTGCTGCTGCCGCTGATGGTGGGGCTCGTCCTCGACGTCTGAGCGGGGGGTGAACGGAGGGGGAAGTCTCCCTCTCCGGCGAGCCCGCACGCCGGACGGCGTGTCACGATGGACGACGGCCCGGACGACGACGGGCGCCGGTCGACGGAGGGAGGGCGAGCGCATGCGCAGCGAACCCCCCAGTCCCAGTCCCGAGGTCCTCCCCGCCTAGCTCCCGGCGCCGCCGCGCCCGGGCCCGCGTGGAGGACCTGAGCTGTGTCCTCCGCCCAGCGTCCTCCCGGGAGCCCGTCATGGCCGACCGTCGCCTCGCGCCCCTCACCGCCCTGTCCACCCTGGGCCGCCGCCCGCGGCCGCCGGTCGTGCGCCCCGTCCCGCCGCCGGCCCCGCCCGCGCCGGTCGTGCGGCAGTCGAAGCTCATCGACAACGCCGTCTACGCCGGTGGCCGGCGCATCGCGACCCCGCCGTCGGCGGCCGAGAGCCACGACTGGCTGACCGAGGGCTTCGACGACCGCCTCGTGTGGCTCGGCCTCTACCGGCCCGAGCCCGCCGAGCTGGGGGAGCTCGCCGAGCAGTACGGGCTGCCCGAGCTCGCCGTCGAGGACGCCATCCAGGCCCACCAGCGGCCGAAGTTCGAGCGCTACGGCGACACGCTGTTCGTCGTCCTCAAGGCCGCCCGCTACCTGGACGCGGCCGAGGAGGTCGAGTTCGGCGAGCTGCACCTGTTCCTCGGCAGGCAGTTCGCGATCACCGTCCGGCACTCCGAGTCGCCCGACCTCGCGCGGGTGCGGCGCCGGCTGGAGAGCGAGCCGGACCTGCTCGGCCGGGGCAGCGAGGCGGTGCTGTACGCGATCCTCGACGCCGTCGTCGACGGGTACTCCCCGGTCGTCGCGGGCCTGGCCAACGACATCGACGAGATCGAGACCGAGGTCTTCCGCGGGGACCCCGGCGTCTCGCGGCGCATCTACGAGCTGTCGCAGGAGGTCCTGGAGTTCCAGCGCGCCGCCCAGCCGCTGACCGGGATCCTCGCCGCGATCACCGCCGGGTTCGACAAGTACGGCGTCGACGAGGAGCTGCGCAGCTACCTGCGGGACGTCGCCGACCACGTCACCCAGGTCACCGAGCGCATCGAGGCGTTCCGGCTGCAGCTGCGCGACATCCTCACCGTGAACGCGACCCTGGTGGCGCAGCGGCAGAACGACGAGATCCGCGAGCTCACCGAGGCCTCGATCGCGCAGGGCGAGGAGGTCAAGAAGATCTCCGCGTGGGCGGCCATCCTGTTCGCCCCGACGCTGGTGGGCACGGTCTACGGGATGAACTTCGACGAGATGCCCGAGCTCTCGTGGCACCTCGGCTACCCGTTCGCGCTCGTGCTGATGCTGGGCGTGAGCCTGACCCTGTACGCGGTGTTCAAGCGGCGCGACTGGATCTGAGGCCGGCGCTCCGCCGACGGGCCGCCACCGCGCCGGGACGCCGGGGAACAACCAGGTGGCCGCCCCGGTTACGATGGGTGCACAACTGCACAGGGGGTGATTGGTCTCGACTGCGGTCGGGTGACCAGGGGAAGCGAGCCGAGGAAGCCGACGATGAGCTCGTTAACCACGCGTCGGAAAACACACAAGCGCCGACTCCAGTCAGCGCGAGTTCGCCCTCGCTGCCTAAGTAGCGAGGCGACTCTGTCAGCCCGGGTTCGTCATCGGCCCGGATCCTGGCATCAGCTAGATGACTCACCGTGAGCGCCGGTCGCGGGCGCTCACGGGACACCGAACAGCGACTGGGCCTGTCATCTCGACGTGTTCGTGCGATCGGGAGGGTCGAGCAGAGGCAGAGCGGACTGCGCTCGGAGAAGCCCTGGTGATGCGTCGCAGGACGCGGGTTCGATTCCCGCCACCTCCACCAGGAGGTCTTCGCAGATTGTGCGGAGACTCTTCGTAGATTGACGAACCGCCCCGGACCTACAGGTCCGGGGCGGTTCGTCGTCTCACGCAGGTGTCAGGCAGCCTCGAGGACCGGCTGCATGTGGCCGTCGCGGAGGCGACGCAGGTGCTCGGCGTCGACGGCCTTCGCCTCCTCCTTCGTCAGGTCGCGGAAGCCCCAGTAGGGCGGGTCGGGCTGCAGCAGCGGGTGGTCGGCCGGGCCGCGGCCGGTGCGGTCGTGCCAGCTGCGGAGCTGCTCCTCGTTGAAGACGCTGGCCTTGACCGCGGCGACGATGGAGGCCATCGCCAGGCCGGGGAGCCGGTTCTGACCGCGGCGCAGGCGCTGCCGGCTGGCGTTCTTGAGGATCCCGAAGACGCCCTCGACCAGCGCCCGCCGCTTGAACAGCCGCCGCCACCGGCGGCTGCCGTAGTACTCGGGCTGCATCAGCTTGCGCTGGTGGTTCGCGTCGTCCGGGTCGGGCGTGAAGTCCATCGTCTTGTTCGTGCAGCACTTGCGGGTGGTGTGGTCCTCCGGCGGGGTGATGATCGGCAGGCCCAGCTGGGTGGCCGCCTCCACCTGCGCGGCACCGAGGGCGTGGCAGCCGGCGCGGCCGGCTCGGGCGGGGCAGATCCACTTGCTGGTCAGGTTCTTGCCGAGGCCGCTCTCCTTGCGGTCGAAGGCCCAGTTGCGCTGGAACTCGTCGACGGTGTCGTGGAAGGTCTCCCACTCCTCGGCGGTGGCGCGCTCCGGCGGCAGCGGCCGCTGGTCCATCGGAGCGGCGGCGCAGTGCAGCCAGCCGTGCTGCATCTGCGCGCCATTGATGTCGACGACCCTGTGGTTGTCGGTGCGCATGGCGAGACCCTGTTCGATGCCTCGCTGGGCCAGCGGTACGGCCCACCGGCCGCCCTTGAGGTTGGTGTACAGCATGTCGCCCACCAGCCGGGTGATCTGGTGCCGGCTGCGGATGCGGTCGATCAGCCCGAGCGAGGCCTCGACGACGTCGGCGTTCGCGGGGGTGAGGACGAACCCGTCGATGAGCACCGGCTCGGCGTCGTCGTCGGCGTTCGGGTCGGGCACCCGGCAGATGGTGTGCTGGTGGAAGCCGAAGCCGACCTCCTTCTCGCCGCTCTTGCTGGTCTTGTAGCCCCAGGCCGCGTCGAGGCAGCGGCCGCGGGCGGCGGCGGGCGCGGGCGCGCTCTGGTCCTCGGGGGCGGTGGCGCCCTCGTCGTCGGTGGCGATGCCGGCGACCTCGAGCGCGTCCGGGTCCGCCCCGTCGGTGACGCCGTCGGCGAGGTCCTTCTCCAGCTCCTTCTTCCGCTTGCCAGGGCCGCGGGTCCAGGCCCACTGCCCGGTGGCGTCCAGCGCACTGGTGCTGCCGGTCCGCGAGATGGTGGTGACAGCGATGAGCGCGTCGATGATCTGCGCGACGGTCCCCTGGCGGACGGCGCGCTCGGCGTCGTCGAGCTGCGGGGCCGCGCCGTGGCCGTAGTCGAGCCGCTTCCGCAGCGCGGTGGCGGCGTTGGACAGGTCGTCGTAGCCGATCTCCTCGACGCCGTCTTCGGCCCAGATCCTCTTGCGGGGTTTGCCGTTCTTGACCAGCGCGGGCGCGTCGGGGTCGAACGGCTTGGCGTTGGTGCGCTTCGTCGTGGTCGGCGGGCGCAGCACGCCGAGCTCCCACTGCTTGTCACGGGGCAGGGCCTCGGTGAGTACCTGGTGAATGCTGGCCAGCGTGGTCTCGTGCCCCAGCCGGGTGCACAGGTGCATGCCGATGAGCAGCAGGCGGGTGTTGTCCCGGATCTTGCCGATCCGTCCGGGCTTGCCGGGCTGTCGGGGCGGGCAAGCCAGGTCCAGGATGCCGCTGCTGTCGATGACGTGCACGGTGCGGTCGACCAGGGCCGGGGTGAGGTGCTTGGCGCTCATCGGGCGCCCCCGCGCAGCGCGTCGGCGGCGGGCGTGGACAGGCCCTTGTGCTCCAGCCACGGGCCCAGGTGGGGAACCAGGTCGACCAGCGTGCGGGCGGACTTCAGCCCGGCCGCACTCAGCAGCACGCCGATGGGGACGGTGTCGGTCATCAGGTCGGCCATCCAGGTGGCGCGCAGCCGTGCCGCCTCGATGTGCGGGACGTTGTAGAGCGCGGCTTTCTCGACGGCACGGGCCGCGGTGTTCCGCCGGTCGACCTTGTCGCCGAGCACGAGCTCGCCGCTCCGCCGGCCGTCGACGGCGGAGCGGAGGAGGTCCTCCAACCGCCCACGGACCGGCACGATCCGCGGCCTCGGCTCCTGAACGTGGACCTGCAGGCCCTGCATGCCGAGGTCCTCGATGTGCTCGATGTGCAGATGGCGGAGGTCGACGCTGTCCAGGCCGGCGCCGGCGCCGAGGGCCACGACGGTCGACAGGTCGCGGCGCTTGCTGTCGGTGGGTTGGGTGCGGCAGACGCGAGTGATGACCGCCAGTTCCGTCGGCGTGTAGGGCGGCTTGACCGCGCTGTGCCCGATCGGGGTGAGCCGTGCCGGGGTGGTCGGTCCCGGGTTGACGGTGCGGGCGAGGGCGAGCAGGCGCCGCCGGCGCTCGGCCTTGACCGAGTCGCCGGCTCCTGCCATGCCGAGGCGCACGTACTCGTCGATGAAGACTGTGGTCAGCACCTGGACGGGCTCGAGGGTGACGCCGCGCCGGATCGCGTAGGCCGCCAGTCCGGCGATGTGCGTGCAGTGCTTGCGAACGCTTTCGACGCCGGTCAGCGTGCTGGCGGTGATCACGGTGCGGAGGAACGGCCGGATCGCGGCCATCTGCACGGCCGTGTAGCTGGCACCGGCGTAGTCGTCGATCAGCTGCGCCAGCACCGGCGGCAGCTCGCGCTGCTGCTCGTGCTGGGCCTGCATCTGTGCCAGTTGGCGGGCCATCGCCGCCTTACTGGGCTTGCGCGGTCGGGTGGAGTTGCTCGTCAAGGTCGGCTCCCCGGTCCGGCTGCCCGGCCTCTCCGGGCAGCTCGGGCCGGGACCGTGCGGGGGGCGCTCGGCACGGCAATCACCGCGACTGGCCGTCGTCAGGCGCCGCGGAGCACCGCCCTGTGCCGGTCGGACGGCTGGTCCGGCAGTGCTGCGGCGTGGGTGAGGCCGAGGTCGAGGTCGCGCCGGGTCAGCCCCGCCGCGGCGATCAGCACCGCCACCGGCTGCTCGGTCAGCAGCACCTCGTGGGTGACCGCCGCGGCCAGCACCCGCTGGGTGAGTCCGAGTCCGTGGCGCTCCGCGAACGACCGGGCCCGCCGCCAGGCCGCCGGGTCGTCGGTGCCCGCCTCGCCGTGCCCGCGGCGAGCGCGACGGGCCGCATCCACCGCGGCGACGAAGGCGGCCGCGTCGGCGCCGTGGTCCGTCTCGGCGACCGCCAAGAGGCGGGCGATCTCGCTCGCGAGCGACGGTGAAGGTAGGGCGTCGACCCGCTCGCCGTCCGGACGCCGGGCTTGCCGCCACGGCACGTCGTGGTGGGCTGCCTGCAGCCGGCGCAGGATGCCGCGGCGGTTCTCCCGGGTCTTGTCCGACGCGTCGCCCCGCGCCAGTGCGAGGTCGAAGTCCAGCAGCGTCGTGTCCGCAAGGGCCTCGCCCAGCGACAGGTTGCGGTTGCGCTCGACCAGTCGGGCGGCGACCGCACCCAGCGCCTGGATGTCCTTCTCCACGCGGGTCCGGGTCAGCGGCCCCGCCTTCTTGACCAGGGCGATGGCGTCGGGCGCGAGAACAGCCCAGCACTGGGCGGCCACGCCGGTCGGGGCGTAGTCGGCGAGAAAGCGGTCGAGCTCAGCGGGGTCGTCGAGCCGGGGACCCCGGCCGTCGGCGGTAGCGGTCATGCCCGGTACGGGTCCGGCGAAAGGGCGGATCGGCAATGAGGTCGATCCGGCCGCGGGGAAGGTGCTTGGCTGCCGCTGCTGGTGTGGACCGGCGGCGCACCCGACCCGGACATGGGTGTGGCCCCGCCCTTGCGGGCGGGTCCACGGTGGCGATCAGGACGCCGGGCGGACCTCGACGTCGGATACGTGCCACTGCCGACAGAGCCGGCAGGACTCCGATGCCGGCCGGCCAGCGGTGTGCAGCCGGGCGGCGTCGGCCGCCACCCATTCGTCGTTCGACTGGGCCCAGACGGCGGGGTACTCCTGCCGCAGCCGTTCCTCGACGCGGTGCAGGCTCTTCCAGAGAAGGTCCGCGCCGGGCAGGTCGTGGCAGAGGTGCTCGACCGCGGCGTCGGCGAGCGCCTGCCGGCGAACCAGGAGCTTCCTCAGCCGGTAGTCGCGCAGCGGCTCAGGCGTGACGGCGCCCTGGGTGTGTGAGTTGAGGGTCATCGGCTTCTCCGTGCCGATCGGCGTCCCCGGCACCGGCGGTGCGGGTGATGCGAACGGGCCCAGGCCCGTCCGCGTCACCCCTCCGCGCGGCTTCCCAGGGCACAAGCCCCGGTCACCGCTCCTTCGGCGCCGCCATCCAGCCCAGCACCAGCTCGGCGTCATGGGCCAGCGCGTCCAGCCGCGCCTCCAGCTTCCCGAGCTCACGGGCGCAGTCCATCGCCCGGTCGGAGCCAGCGCAGTCGGAGCATGCACCGGAGGTCTCCTCCAGCCGCGACAGGAGCACTTCCGCGGTGACCCGGAGGACCGCCAGCTGCGCGGGGCCGGGACCCCAGCGCAGCGGAAGCGGCAGCAGATGAGCGGGGATGCCCACCAGATCCGCGACGCGGGCGAGCACAGCCTGGTCCGAGGCGGTGGCGACGCGATCCGCCGGCCACGGCCGGTGGCCGTTGTCGACGGACGGGAAGGGGAGCACGGACATGCCGGCACCTCCGGTTGCTGGCGACCCAATGGGCCGCGGCGGACGATCCGCGCCCTCAGCTGTGCCGGCTAAATCCGTCCGGGCATTCGACTGGGCAGCCAGATTGACGAAGGAAAGCGCCCCGTGACCGTGCCGGCGGCGGCGTCCCGAGGTGCCGCCGATCGCAGCTTGACAAATTCACAGAGATCGACAGACGCCGGGTCGCCGGCGGCTGGCAGCCGTCGCCAGAGGAGGTGATGTTCGACGGCGCCATCGCCCGAGTCGCGCGCCGTCCGGACCCGCTGATGCCTGGACGCTGGAGACGCATGTGAGTCATGACGACGCCGAGAGGAGGTGAACCGCTCGTTGGCGTGACCGACCGTGTCCGGTTCTCCACTGTGCGGCGGTCGTCGGGCTACCGTGCCTGTGCTTGAACCGACAGAGGGAGTTGCACGTGCCGCCGCGCGCGAACCAAAACGGGTCCGAACCGCTGACGATGGAGGACGCGCTGTTCACGGCAGCGCACCAGTTTCGCGCCCCGATGCTGCTGCTGGCGCCGGTGACGGGGGTGTCAGAATGATCACCGGCGATCTGAAGGGCAAGATCGACAGGGTCTGGGACGCCTTCTGGTCCGGAGGCATCTCCAACCCCCTCGAGGTCATCGAGCAGATCACCTACCTGCTCTTCATACGTCGGCTCGACGACCTTCAGACGCTGAAGGAGCGGAAAGCCAACCGGACCGGTAAGCCGATCGAGGACCCGATTTTCCAACCCGGCGAGGCGGACCTGCGCTGGTCCAGGTTCAAGGACTTCGAGCCCGGAGTCATGCACCAGGTGATCGGAGAGGGGGTCTTCCCCTTCCTGCGCCAGCTCGGGGCTGACGGATCCACCTACTCCGAGCACATGAGGGACGCCCGGTTCACCATCCCGACGCCAGCCCTGCTCTCTCGAGTTGTCGACATGCTCGACGACGTCCCCATGCAGGACCGCGACACCAACGGCGACCTCTACGAGTACATGCTCAGCAAGATCGCCAGCGCCGGTCAGAACGGCCAGTTCCGGACGCCGCGGCACATCATCCAGCTGATGGTCGCGATGACCGCTCCGCAACCGTCGGACGAAATCTGCGACCCGGCGTGCGGCACCGCCGGCTTCCTCGTCGCTGCCTCCGAGTACGTGCGCCGCGAGCACCCCACCGTCATGACGGACGAGGAGCAGCGGCAGCACTACCACCGCAGCATGTTCCACGGGTACGACTTCGACTCCACCATGCTCCGCATCGGGAGCATGAACATGCTGCTGCACGGGGTCGAGCAGCCGGACATCCGCTACCGCGACTCTCTCTCGGAGGGGGCGTCAGGGGAGGAAGGCCTCTACTCGTTGATCTTGGCGAACCCGCCCTTTGCGGGCAGCCTCGACTACGAGTCGACGTCGAAGGATCTGCAGCGGGTGGTGAAGACCAAGAAGACCGAGTTGCTTTTCCTCGCGTTGTTCTTGCGGCTGCTCAAGCCCGGCGGGCGCGCGGCGGTCATCGTCCCCGACGGAGTCCTCTTCGGATCATCGACGGCCCACAAGACCCTGCGCCGGGTTCTGATCGAGGACCAGAAACTCGACGCAGTGGTGAAGCTGCCCCCGGGTGTATTCCGGCCGTACGCCGGCGTGTCGACTGCGATCCTGCTTTTCAGTAAGACCAACAGCGGGGGCACCGAGGACGTCTGGTTCTACGACGTCCAGGCCGACGGCTTCAGCCTGGACGACAAGCGGACACCGACGGAAGCGAATGACCTTCCCGACGTCCTCGCCCGCTGGGCTCAGCGCGACGGATTGGAACTGAAGCGCACCCGCGCTGAACAGAGCTTTTGTGTGCCCAAGTCCGACATCGCCGCCCAGGGGTACGACCTGTCCTTGAACCGATACAAGGAAGTCGTCCGCGATGAGGCTCAACACCGACCTCCCCTCGAGATCATCGCCGACCTGGAGAGGCTCGAAGCCGAGATTCAGCAGGGCCTCATCGACCTGAAGGCCAGACTTTCGTGATCACAAAGTCGCTTGAGGATCTTCTTGTCTCAGCCGCCGCCGGCTTCTGGGGATCCGAACCCAGCGGCGGCGACGTTGACGTGCTCGTCGTCCGCAATGGTGACATCAAACCAGGTCGGGGCGTGAACTGGGCCGCTCTTCCACAGCGAGGCTTCCGATCGTCTGAAGTCGCGAAGAGTCGGCTACTCGCGGGCGATCTGCTGCTGACCACCTCGGGTGACTGCGGTGTTGTTGCTATGGTCGAGGAGGCGCCAGCGCAGATCACGTGTGCGAGCAACTTCATTCGGGTTCTGCGGGTGGATCCGGATGTGGTTCATCCGAAGTACCTATTCCACTTCATGCAGACAGCAGCTTTCCGGGGAGCGCTTCAACCGTTCATTCGTGGAACCACGATGAAGAATCTGTCCACGAAGCAGGCGTTTCCCTCCGTGCATGTTCCACTCCCATCCGTCGACGAGCAGCGCCGCATCGCGGCGGTCTTGGACCAGGCTGACTCCCTTCATGCCAAGCGACGCCAGGCCTTGCAGTGCCTGGAGGAACTGGTCGATGCGACCTACTTCGAGATGTTCGGCAACCCGGTGACGAACGACAGAGGCTGGCCGACCGACCAGCTCGGTTCACTGGCTACGACCACGAGCGGAGGGACACCGAGCCGAGCCAGGCCCGAGAACTATGGGGGAACCATCCCGTGGGTGAAATCGGGCGAGCTTCATGCAGGTGTCGTGTTCGGTACAGAAGAGAGCCTTACGGAGGAAGGCTTGGCGGGCAGTGCGGCCAAGCTGATGCCGGTTGGCACGGTCTTGGTCGCCATGTACGGAGCAACCGCTGGCGCGGTCTCGGTCCTGGGGATTGAGGCCGCGACGAACCAGGCGATCTGCTCCGTGCTCCCGGGGCCGCGACTCGACCGTCGCTATTTGGTCGCTTCGCTTCGGGCCATGAATGCGTCGCTCTTGTTGAAGAGGTCCGGTGGCGCCCAGCCGAATCTGAGTCAGGCCCTGCTGCGGTCCCTTCTCATGCCGGTTCCCCCTATCGAGCTGCAGGTGGCGTTCGCTGATCAGGTTCAGCGCATCGAAGCAGTGCGCGGGATCATGGACTTGCATGTGTTAGGCGAACTGTTCGGTGCCCTGCGAGCGGGCGCTTTCTCGAGTTTCCGTTGATGGATACCTGCGAGGGTTGACCGGTGAGCAACTTCGGCTTCGTCGCGGCAGAGTGGCCGCAGATCCATGTCGACTGTGTGCGGGCGGAGGGCTATCTGGCGTCGGATCCGAGGTCAGCGTGCTTCTACGCCCGCCGCGCGGCCGAGCAACTCGTCGGGCTCATCTACGACGTCGACGGGCTTGCCATCCCTTACAAGGACGACCTTTCAGCCCGCATCAACGAGCCGGCGTTCCAGCGGCGGGTCGGCGTCGGCATCGGGCAGAAGCTGAACCTGATCCGCAAGCTCGGCAACCGGGCCGTCCACGACACGCAGCCCATCCCGGCCCGAGCCGCCGTGGACGTTCTCCGCGAGTTGCACCACGTGGTGGTGTGGACGGCCTTCCGCTACTCCACCAACCCGGCGGTGGTGCCGACCGGAGCCGTCTTCGATCCGAGGCTCGCCGGCAGTCAAGCTCCGTTGAGCCGCGCCGACGTCGTCAAGCTGGCGGCAAAGTTCCAGGAGCAGGACGAGGCCCACGCCCGCGCGATGAGGGAGCGGGATGAGCTCGCCGCGGCGAAAGACGCCGAGATCGAGGAGCTGCGCCAGCAGATCAAGGCCGCGCAGGCCGCGAACACGCTGACCGACACGCACGACTACTCCGAAGCCCAGACCCGCGACCTCATCATTGACGAACTTCTCCGCGAGGCGGGCTGGCAGCTCACCGATGTCCGGGACCGCGAGTTCGAGGTCACCGGCATGCCCAACGCGGAGGGCAAGGGCTACGTCGACTACGTGTTGTGGGGGAGCGACGGGCTGCCGCTCGCGGTCGTGGAGGCGAAGAAGACCACCGTCGAGCCGGCGGTAGGCCAACAGCAGGCCAAGCTGTACGCCGACTGCCTACAGCAGATGACCGGCCGCCGGCCGGTGATCCTTTACACCAACGGCTACCAGACCTGGCTATGGGACGACGCCGCCGGCTACCCGCCGCGCCGGGTCGAGGGCTTCTTCACCGCCGATGAGCTCGAACTGATGGTGCAGCGCCGCACCGGCCGCCTGCCGCTGGCCGACGCGCCCATCGACAAGAGCATCGTCGAGCGCCACTACCAGCAGCGGGCCATCCGGGCGGTAGGAGAGACTTTCATCGCGAAGCAGCGCGCCGCCCTGCTGGTGATGGCCACTGGCTCCGGCAAGACCCGAACCGTCATCGCGCTGGTCGATCAGCTGATGCGCGCCGGCTGGGTCAAGCGGGTGCTGTTCCTCGCCGACCGCACTGCCCTGGTGAATCAGGCCGTCGGGGCCTTCAAAACCCACCTGCCGAACGTGACCACGGTGAACCTGGTGACCGAGAAGGTCGCCGACGGCCGGGTGTACGTCTCGACGTACCCCACGATGATGAACCTGATCAACGAGACCGACGCGGGTCGGAGGCTGTTCGGACCGGGCTACTTCGACCTCATCGTCATCGACGAGGCCCACCGCTCGGTCTACCAGAAGTACCGCTCCATCTTTTCCTGGTTCGACTCGCTGCTGGTAGGCCTCACCGCCACGCCGAAGGACGAGGTTGACCGCAACACCTATTCGTTGTTCAACCTCGAAGACGGGGTTCCCACCGACGCCTACAGCCTCGACGAGGCCGTGGCCGCGGGGTACCTCGTGCCGCCGGTGGCTGTGTCGGTGCCCACGAAGTTCCTCCGCGAAGGCATCCGCTATGACGAGCTCAGCGAGGAGGAGAAGGACGATTGGGACTCGCTCGAGTGGAGCGAGGACGGCGACATCCCTGACGCCGTCTCGGCAGAGGAGCTCAACAAGTTCCTCTTCAACGCCGACACCGTCGACAAGGTCCTTGCCACCTTGATGAAGGACGGCCACAAGGTCGCCGGCGGCGACCGGCTCGGCAAGACCATCATCTTCGCCAAGAACCAGGCCCACGCCGAGTTCATACAAAGGCGCTTCGACGTCAACTACCCCGAGTACGCCGGCCACTTCTCCCGCGTCATCACCCACTCGGTGGCCTACGCCCAGAGTCTCATCGACGACTTCTCGAGCAAGGACAAGGCGCCCCACATCGCCATCTCCGTCGACATGCTCGACACCGGCATCGACGTCCCCGAGGTCGTCAACCTCGTCTTCTTCAAACTCATCCGCGCCAAGAGCAAGTTCTGGCAGATGATCGGCCGCGGCACCCGCCTGTGCCCCGACCTGTACGGCCCGGGCGAGGACAAGAAGAACTTTTACGTCTTCGACTTCTGCGGCAACCTCGAGTTCTTCAGCCAGGACCTGCCCGACTCCGGCGGGTCGCTGCAGAAGTCGCTCGCCGAGCGGCTGTTCGAGGCCCGCCTGGGACTGCTCGCTGCACTGGACCAGACCGGCGCCGGCGCCGACTCCGGGGGCGAGCCCGAGGTCGGCCAGGGTGAGGCCAGTGAGCGCGGCCTGCGCGTGGACGTGGCCTGGACGCTGCACGAGGTGGTGGTCGGCATGAACGTCGACAACTTCCTGGTCCGCCCGGCTCGGCAATGGGTCGAGACGTACTCCGACTGGGATGCCTGGCATCAGCTAACCCCAGAGAAGGTCGGCGACATCGCCCACCACCTCGCCGGCCTGCCCTCCACCAAGCGGGACGACGACGAGGACGCCAAGCGCTTCGACCTGATCCTGCTGCGGCTGCAGCTGGCCCGACTCGACGGCGATGCCGTCCTGTTCGAGCGGCTGCGTACGCAGGTGCAGGACATCGCCGCCGCGCTGCTTGGCCAGACCACGATCCCCTCGGTCAAGGCGCAGGAGCAGCTACTCGAGGAGCTGTCCGGCGACGAGTGGTGGGTCGACGTCACCCTCCCGATGCTCGAGCTTGCCCGGCGCCGAATCCGCGCGCTCGTGCGGTTCGTGGAGAAGTCCCGGCGCGCCGTCGTCTACTCGAACTTCGCCGACGAGCTCGGCGAGAGCAGCATTGTCGAACTGCCCGGCGTGACCCCCGGCACGAACTGGGAACGGTTCCGCGCGAAGGCCCGCGCCTACCTGCGCGACCACGAAGACCACCTGGCCCTGCAGCGGCTGCGCCGCAACCTCCAGCTCACGCCGGAGGATCTGGCGTCGCTGGAGGGGATGCTGGTGGAGTCCGGCGCGGGGAGCGAGGCCGACATCGCCCGCGCCCGCGAGGAGTCCCACGGGCTCGGGCTGTTCATCCGCTCCCTGGTCGGCCTCGACCGGGAGGCCGCGACCGCCGCGTTCGACCGCTACCTGTCCGCCGGTGCGTACTCGGCCAACCAGATCCGGTTCGTCCAGCTCATCGTCGAGCACCTGACCGCGAACGGGGTCATGGACGTGGGCCGTCTGTACGAATCGCCGTTCACTGACAGCGCGCCCCACGGCCCAGACTCGATCTTCACCGAGGATGACGTGGACGGCATCGTGACCGTTCTTCACCAGGTCAGAGAGCGTGCTCTTCCCGACGTCACGGTCGCGTGACGGCACGGATGACGAAGCACTGCTGCCCACCGAACAAGCAGGAAGGCGCCGCCTACATGAAACACGCTGCCCTACTTCGCCACGGCGGAGTCACCGCGTGAGCGCAGCTCCATCACCTGAGCACAGGGTCGACCTGGACAGCTGGGACTTGGGCGACGTACTCGCCGTCGTCGATACGCCCGACGCCCTCATCAAGAAGGACCGATCTTGGACAACGACTGATGTTGTCACCGCGACGGTCGGCGTGGCCACCGGCGGCCTTGCGGCGGTTCCTCTGGCTGTGCTGATGCTGACGGGACGTCGTACCGGGTCGGCGCAACCGCCACACGCTGCACTGATGGAGGTGGAGGACGCACGAAACCTCGTCCAGCGGGATCTCCTCTTCTTCCCAGAGGGCGGACCCAGCAGCGGTCAGGTCTACGCCAGGCATCCACTGCGACGCCGCGACTACGTGCCCTACGCCGCTTTCCATCGCCTCGTTCTGAACGAGAAGTCAGTCGAGGCCGCCAGGTACTTGTTGTCGCTGGGCGCGCGGGACATCGAGATCACCTGGCGGGAGTCGAGCGGCAAGGCAGCGAAGGCTGAAGGGCGCATCGACCTGCCCAACGCTGAGGACATCTCGCTCGCGATGGGGTTCGGTCGCGATGACAGCGGCAAGCTGGCCATCCGCATCACCGGCGCGGGCAAGGCGAGGCCAGTCCTGGATGACCTGATCTGGCCTGGCCGAGATCCGATGTTCAAGCTGATGCGCACCTCTGCCGACGCTGGCGCCGAGCAGTTCCATTTCGGCATCAAGACGGAGCAGTCGGCATCGGTGAACGCCGGCGCAGCCGTGAAGCTGAGGGAGCTCGGTTTGAGCCTCGGCGGTGAGTACAAGCGATACGAGGACCTCGCGTTCACAGTGGACGCGACGTTCGCTCCCGGCCAGTGACAGGCCAGCTCCCAGCGTCGGCTGCGCCCGTCGACGTCATGCAGGGATGGCGAGAGCGCCACGCGGCGCTGGCCGAAGGGTGGCGCGCCCTCAGCGTCGCCGAACGGGCGCACGGCGCTGCAGTGGTGACGCAGTGGGAGGACCGCCTCGGCCAGCTGCAGGACACCCAGCGGGACCTCGTGCAGACCGGCCGCTGGAGGGGCGGCCCGCGCACGCTGCTCGCGGCCCTCGACCAGCAGTACCGGGAACTAGCCATGACCGCCGGGCTGGCCTGGCTGCTGCGGTCGGATGGCCACCACGGCCTCGGCCCCGCTGTGCTCGACGGGCTGCTCGACCACCTCGCGATCGACGGCTCCGGTGCAGAGGCCGGCGTGCGGGTGGTGCTGGAGGAACAGCGGGACGAGACCCGCGCTGACCTGATCGTCTACGGCGGCGACTGGACGATCGTGCTGGAGGCCAAGACCTTCGCCGTCGAGCAGGACCGCCAACTGGACCGCCTGTACGCGCACTGGCGGGACGAGTCGGCCCCCTGCTTCGTCTTCCTCACCCGCGGCCAGCGCCCACCGACCACCGCGGTGGACAGCCGCGGCCAGTGGCGAGCCCTCACGTGGGAGCAGGTCGCCGACATCGCCCGGGCGGCTGCCACCTCGATGACCGGGGCGGCACCCGGCGTCCACGACTACATCGCCACCCTGGAGGCGTACCACCGTGTCTGACCCGACCATCCCCACGCGCGAAGATGCCGACGCGAAGGCGTGGTTCTACCTCGACCACCGGCACGACATCGAGACCTGGGCTGCTCTGCGCTCAGAAGGCCGCCAGCTCCTGGATAAGCACCTTGTCGGCGTCGTGACGCAGCTGGAAGAACTCGCCGAGGAACTCGACGCTGAGCTGGAGACCAACGATCTGGACTCCGGCTCCTGGCCCAGAGCTGGCCTGCGCCGTCCGATCTGGCAGCACAACGGAACCGCGGACGTCAGCGTCGTCATCCAGTGGGAACGTGCCCGCCTACTTGCACCGGGCTCTAACGAGTGGCCGTACGTTGCCGTGCGGCTGCCCGCTGACGCGGCCGATGAGGAACGCCGGCGACAGATCAGTGACGCCATGCGACCGGTGCGGGCACAGCTCAAGGGGTCGTCGAGTCGGACGTTCCCGTTCTGGCGCTACGTGCTGCCCCCGGCTGGCGCGCCGCTGGCTCCCGACGCGCTTATCCAGGACGTCCTGATCGCCTTCCGCCAGCTGTGGGATGGCGCAGCCCCGGCCCTGGACGCGCTGCACCCGACTCGGACTGGCTGACCGCGTCGGTGGAGGGCCCCGGTGGCGGGGGAGTGGCAGTTGCCCCCGACGCGCCGATGCCCGGGCAAACCTGGCAAGGGGGGCTTGTCGTCGGTCAGCTGACGCCTCCGTAGGCTGCCGGGGCCTGGGCCTGCCAGGATCCGACGGACGAGCTGGAGGGAACCCGTGTCGGTCATGTCGACGACGGAGGGCCCTGCCGCCGAACCGGTCGCATGACGACCTCTCCGCGTGAGCGCGTGGGGAACCTGACATCTCGTTTGCGACGGCTGACCGCACGGCCGAGCACCGGGGTCATCCTCGCCGGTCTCATGCTGCGCTCGAACACCTGGATGCACCGGCGGGTGGAGTCGCTGCGCATGGACGCCAACGGCGGCACGACGCTGCACGTGTCGTTGGACTACACGCTGCCTTCTCCGGCGATCGAGCGCAGCGGGAAGCGGGTCCTCCTACCCCTCGGCTTCGTCCGGAAGGGCGCGCTGCGGAAGGTGAACACCCGGGGTGCATCCGGTCAGCCGCTACCCATCCTGGACTCCGAAGAGAACGGCAGCCTGGCTGTCGAGATGCTGCTGGCGCTGGCCGGACAGGTGCTGCCGGACACGATCGTCTCGTCCGAGGAGTGCCGAAACATGCTCGAGGGGGTCGTGTACTGCTCCCCGAACGGCGCTCCGGAGGCCGTCGCGCAGTTCGAGGCCTGGCTCGGTTCACAGGAAGACATGGAGTCCGGGCCCGCGCAGGAGGTCTTCGCCTCCATGACCGCCCAGTTGGCGCACAACTTCTTGTTCGCCGTCGAAGTCGAAGCCGCCGTGGTCGGGACTCGTTCGATCGTGAAGTACTCGTACGAGGACGAACTGCCGGAGATCCGAAAGGTCAGCATCCCGACCACCATCGCCCGCAGCATCCCCCAGTTCGGTATCGCGGCGAGCTGGCACTTCGAGGTCGAAGCTCCGGCGGGCCTCGGTGTTCGCGCCTTGCGCGTCCGGGAGTACGACATCGACGGGACCCTCGGCAACGAATGGGAGGACCGGGCTCCCCGTCGGGACCCGGAGACCGTCGCGCATGTTGCCTGCCGTCCGGATCACCGCCTCACGACGGCGACAGCCGACATCGTGCTCACGCCGCAACGCCGGGGGCTGCCCCGTGTCTCCCTTTGGGGTGCCGTGCTGACCGGCGTGCTGGTAGCGCTCGCGCTGATGGCCCGGGCCTTCCCGGACGTCTTCATCGCCGAGAGTCCGGCGGGATCGTCCCCTGCGTCGATCCTGCTGGCGGGTCCGGCGCTGCTGCTGTCCTGGCTCAGTCGTGCGCCAGAGCACGTGATGGTGGCTCGACTCCACTGGCCGCTGCGGCGTGTACTGGTCGTGTCCTCCTTCGTGTTGTTCGGCATGGCGCTGGTCGTCACGGTGCCGTTGACGTCGCCGTGGACCTGCATCGCCTGGGCGCTGATCGCCGGGGTTCAGACCTGGGCTGTCCTCGAGGCCGCGTGCCTCTACCGTTCTGTCGTACGGACCACCTAGCGTGCGCACCACCATGAAGGGAGGCGGGATGACCACAGACAGCGTCGCCGAGAACGGCGTAAAGCGAGGACCTCGTCAGGGCGAGGCCGACATTGTGATCCACACCGCCGAAGGCGCCATCGTTGGAAAGATCAAGAGCGTCAAGGGCCGTGTGGCCACGGAGCGCGTCATCGAGCAGTTGCTCAAGGGCGGCCCAGTGGGTGCGAAGACCTCTCGCCGCTGGGTTCTCCGCTCCAAGCCGGTCGACGGGCGGTAGCTCCGCTTCAGCTGTTCGGCAGGGGGTGCTGATTTCGGCCCCGATGGGTGCGGAGCCCGCGGCGCGTTCGTAGAAACGGATGCCCTGACCTCTCAGTTCACTGATCCACGAAGACCCCACCAGGACCGTCTTACTCGAACCCACGTCCAAGGACGCGGAGGCGAGCAAGCCGGCCCAGCCCCCATGAAGAGCCCCGGCACCGTTGGTGTCGGGGCTCTTCGCTGTTCCGCGCCTGGGTCGGCGACGGCTACCGGCTTGATCCAGCCACGCCCGTCCGGCCCCTTGCAGGTCACCAAAGGGCTCCTGGAAGCGCACCTCAGTCACGTCGTCATCGTCGATGTATAGGCGCTCGAAGAAGGTCTGCGTCAGCAGTCGACGGGTGGTGTCGCCGGCGTTCTGAAACAGCTGTTGCGGCTTGTCGAGCAGGCGGAGGGCGGCCGTCAGGGACTCAGCCCCTTCCGTCAGGTCCTGATCAACGGTCTCCAGCTGCTGACGCAGGCGGTCCCGGTCCTGTCCCAACTTCGTCAGGCGGCTGCGCACCTTGGCGACCGGCAGCGCTCCCTCGGCGGCCAGGTCGATGAGGCGTTCCTCAGCGGAGCTCAGTCGCTCCAGTTCAGCGCTGAGGGTGCTGCACAGTTGCCGGGTCGAACGCTGCTCGTCGGCCATCGCCTCGCTGACGCGGGCTTCGACGCTGGCGGCGAAGTCCGCCGGCAGCGCCAGGTTCGCGTACTCCCGCTCAACAGCGTCCTCAACGCTTTCGATGCGGAGGTACGGCAGGTCGCAGACGCCGGTCTGCCGGCCGCGACAGAGGAAGTAGTAATACGAGCCGCCACGGCCGTTGCCCTGCGTCAAGATCAGCCGGTGCTCGCGGCCGGCCCGCTGGCAGCGGCCGCAGAACAGCATGCCCTTGAGGAAGTGCTGGTGGACGACGTCACGGGAGCCCCGGCGGGAGCGTTGGTCGGCGACCTCTTGGACGCGCTCGAAGAGCGGCCCGTCCACGATCGGGTCATGCCGACCCGGGTACAGCGCACCCTGGTAGGCCAGCACGCCGGTGTAGTACGGGTTAGCGAGGATCTGCCGCAGCTGCTCCAGCGACACCGGCTTGGCCGGGAAGCGCTTCGTCGGACGAGACCGCAGCCCAAGGTCGGCCATCGTCTGCGTCAGGCGGTCCAAGCTGTACTCACCGGTGGCGTACAGCTCGAACGCCTGACGGACCAGCGGGGCGCGCTCCGGGTCAAGCGCCACGCTGGGGACGAGCCTGCCCTCGAAGTCCTCGCGGACGTTCTTGTATCCGAGGGGTGCCTTGTTGATCGTGCCGCCGCGCTTAGCCTTCTCACCCATCTTGTAGCGGATGTCCTCGCCGTCCTCGGCGGAGCGGAACTCGTTGATGGCGCTCATGATCCCGAGCGTCAGGCGGCCGACCGGCGTCTCGTCGATGTTCTCGGTGGCGGACAGCAGCTGCGCCTTGGCGGCGCGCAGCTGCATGATCACCTGGGCGCTCTCCTCCCAGTTGCGGTTCATCCGGCTGAGCTTGTAGACGATGACGGCATCGATGTCGCGGTCGGCCTTCAGCCGTTTGAGCATTGCCTGAAAGGCCGGGCGGCTCTTCATGCTCGTGCCGGAGCGGCCCGGCTCGACGTACTCGTCGACAATCTCGATGCCAAGCTGCTCGGCCTTGCGCTGGCAAGCCGCCCGTTGCGCCGGGATGGAGATGCCTTCGGGGTCGTAGTCCGTGGTGACCTGGCTGACGGTGCTAACCCGCAGGTACAGCACGGCCCGCTGCGGCGCCTCAAGGCGGCGGTTGATCATGCGGGGACCCCTTCGCGCGCGGGCTGGCGTAGCCAACTGGGGGAGAGCTGGCGATAGTAGGCCCGGCGCGGCCGGAAGCTCGTCCGACTTGTGGACGGCGGCGTGCAGCGCGGCTGCGGCTCACTCAGGCCGAGCTGCGCCAGTCGGACGGTGATGGCTCGCTCCGAGACGTCGAAGTAGCGGGCCAGCTCAGCCGGTCGCTGCACGCCGCGCCCCCACAGCCGCTTGAGCAGGCGCTTCGGCATGAGGGTGCAGCCAGCGAAGTAGTCGGCGGCCTGCTCGGCTTGGTCATCTGCCGTCCGGCGGCGGTGGTCGGGATACAGCCGGTCGGTCGCCCCGTGATCAACGATGTGCTTGTACTCGTGCAGAAGGGTGAAGCGCTGGCGGGTGCGCGGCTCGCTGGCGTTCAGCACGATGATCCAACTCCGGCCGTCCCAGAAGCTCATGCCCGACGTCGGCAGCTCTTCGCGCCGGACACGGATGCGTGGCAGCCCGGCGATGACGGTCCAGTCGAGGGGCGTCTCGGTGTTGTCCGTCAGCTCCAGCAGACGGGCGGCCTGCAGTTCGGCGACCTGCAGGGCTTCGCCGGGCTCCAGCGCGCGCACGGGTATGACGGCCCGGAGGGACGCCAGGACACTGTGGTTCTCAGTTGTGGGTGCTTGATTCATGGCGTTCCTCCTTTCGTTAGTGGTTGCGGTGTTGGTCAGGGGCGTTCGTCCTCGCCGTCCTGGGGGCCCTGCAGGCCGTAGTCGCGGGCCACGCGGTCGAAGACGGACTCAATCTCCTGAACGGCCTCGGGCGGCAGGTCGCGGTACTTGCTCCTGAGATAGGGCCGGAAGGCCGGCAGCTCGGCCGGTGGCAGCCAGCCGACGACCCCGTACAACTCAGCCGCGGGGATGCCAAGGACCTTGCCGATGGACTGCAGCTTGGCGGCCTTCGGCTGCTCGATCCGCCCCTGTTCCAGCTTGAGGACGGTGGCGGCGTCGACGCCGGCGGCGCTGGCGACGCCACGGATGGACATGCCCTGCTTGGTGCGCCGCCTGACGAGCAGTGCGGCGAGGGCGGTGCGTTGGGCGGTGGTCATAGGCAGGGCTCCGGTTAGTGCTTCTATTATTGCGCCATTGTTGATTTGGAGCAACGATTGGCCGCCTATTTCACAACGCCGATTGGGGCTGTCCCGATACGCCCTCCGCGGCCAACTCGAAAGCGTCAAAGACGAAGGTGCCGGCGCGGCGCGGTGCGTCGTAAACGTAGAAATGGCCGGACGCCTCGAAGTCCCGCACCACGGCTTCGCCGTCAAATCGGATGTAGGCCCGCAGCCAATTAGGCAGGCGCTGGATGCGGCCATCGGCGCCGAGCCGGGCCAATAGGTCCTGGCCGAAGGCGTCGCGGCTGGGATAGTGGCCGAGATAGCTGCGGCGGAAGTGGTCGGCGTTGCGGCCGCCGGTCCAGATCTGGAAGACGTTCCAGGCGTCCTCCAGCTTGTCGCGGTCATGTTGTGTCTCACTCATGTCACCTCCTTTCCATTAGTTGTTGTCCGCTCGCAGCCCTGGCCGGTAACGGTCGGCACGAAGCAGGCCGTCGTCGTCACCCGGAACAGGTCGTGGTCCGGGCCGTACTGGCGACGAATGGCCTGGGCGACGGCAGTGGCGCGACGGTCGTCCGGCACCACCCAGAGCACCGCCGGGAAGACGCCGCGGGCTGCCTGCTCGCGTCCGGTCTGCCGGTAGCGCGCGTACTGAGCGCACTTGCGGAGCAGCGTCGGCAGGCTCTCGGTCGCCCGGTCCAGCTCGATGAACCAGCTGTCCTCGTACTCCGCACCCGCCGTGACGGCGTAGAGGTCGGGTTTGAGCACTTCGCTTGCGCCGTGCGGCCCGAGGTAGGGCCGCCAGCTCGCCGGCTCGTGCTGCAGGGTGAGCAGTTCTAGGTCACCGCGGCGGTCGGCCTCCACGAGCCCGACGGCACACTCGGCGACGGCCAGGGTGTGATCGACGAAGCGCAGGCCGGGCTGCTTGTGCCGGCCGCGCGGGGTATCGGCGTCCTGGCGCAGCAGGCGCTCACCAACGGGGCCGACGCGCCAGACGTAGGAGGCCGAGCCGGCCCGCACTCCGCCGATTCGGCGGTCAAGGTGCTCGACGACGCCGAGGCTGTGCAGGCGTGCCAGTACACGTCGGCAGATGCGGCTGGCTGCCCCTTCGGTCGCATGGTCGGCGAAGTGCAGGCGCTGCAGCTGACCTGTCGAGAGCAACCGGCTCTCGGCCAAGCTGAGCAGTACGCCGCGTTCCCGTGGGCTGAGGTCGGCCTGCAGCCGGAGCAGTCGCCGGGCGCCTGTCCGCCGCCGCGTGACAGACCCTCCGGACAGTCCACGGGAGGACAGACTTTCGGGCGCCTTCGCAGCGCGGTAGCGGCTGCCGACCTCGCCGTTCATCTCGCTCAGCTCAACGCGAGCGGACGGGCGACCGGACCACCTCTGATCCGCCGTCATGACGGCCTCCGGCGGCGGCCCGTCGGTGCCGCAGGTCCGCTGGTGTCCGGCAGGAGCCTCGCCAGGTCGGCTTCAATCTCGTCAACAGGTCGGCCCCAGCGTTCGCGGCTGCGGCGGCGCAGCTCGGCAGGATCAGCGGTCGGCGGCGGCAGTGGCACCGTCCTGCCCGAGACGAACGGGCTGACGCCGGCGCCGGTGTATAGACTGGCGTAGATCTCGTAGCTGCCAAGTGCCGTCAGGTCGTCGGAAGTGAGCTCGGGATGGCCGCGGGCGATAACCCGGGCGTCCGCCTCGCTCAGGCTGAAGGCCACCCGGGAGCGGGCGTTGGCGAGGACGGCACGCTGCATGCCGTCCGGCAGCTGGCCGAGGAACTGGTGCGCCAGCGTGAAGCCAGCGCCGTAGCCGCGGGTTTGAGCCAGCACTTCGTCGAGCGGTGTGCCGGTATGCAGGTAGTCCTGAACCTCGTCGATGTAGACCATGACGGGGTGGCGGCGCTCCGGTGGGATGGCCGCCCTGGACTGCAAGGTCTGCCACAGCTCAGCGACAAGCAGCGAGCCGAGCAGCCGGACGGCATCCTCGCCGACGACGCCGCGCTGCAGCGGCACCAGCAGGATGCGCCGCTCGGTGAGCACCTGCGTAAGCGAGAAGCGCGGCCGGCGCTGCGCCAGCACATCGCGCAGTCCAGGCCGCAGCAGCGGCCGCAGCTTGTTCATGACCGGCGCGATGGCGTTCAGACGCTCCGCCTGCGACCAGCTCTCGAAGGTCGCCCAGAACGGCTCGATCAGCAGCGGGTCGTGGATGCCGGCGGTCAACGTGCGACGGACGCCGGGATGCGTCAGCAGCAGCGGCAGCAGGGCCAGCGTGGCGTCGCCCTGGCGGACCAGCGTCAGCAAGCTGGCGTAAAGGATGTCCTGGCTGCGCGGGCCAATGCTGGCGCCGTAGAGCTGCTTGAAGACGCTGAGCACGCTGTCAGCGACCAGCTCCGGTCGGCGGCCGTGGGCGGCCAGCGGATTGAGGCCGACGGGGGCGGCGTCCTGCGCATCGAGAACGACGACGTCGTCCCAACGCTCGCGCGGCACCCGGGCGAGGACATCGCGGACAAGGTCGCCCTTCGGCTCAACGACCACCACGGCGCGGCCATCGGTGATGTCCTGACTGATGAGATTCGCGAGCAGCGTCGACTTGCCCGTCCCGGTCGGCCCGATGACATGCAGGTGCTTGAGTGCCTGGGGGAGGCCGAGCGCTAGCCTGCCGCCCTGCCCCGGTGCCGTGACGGCGGCCAGGACCCGACGACTGCCGGTGGTGCCCGGCGTCGGCGGCAGCTGCCGTGGATGGACAGCGGGCTGTCCCGGCAGGACGGCGTCACCGAGCGGCCAGAGCGTCAGGGGCAGCAGCTCGGGCACACCGAGCCGCAGCGGCCAGCGCCAAGGCGATCGGGACAGGTCCAGGTGCCTCGCCTGCTCCGTCGCCGTGCCAGGCAGTGACGTACCAGGGTGCAGTGGTTGAGGACGGGCTGGCCGTCGGCACGGCCAGCGGGATGCGCCGCGGCCCGAGGAGGAGCTGAAGGACAAGCTCCTCGTCGGGACGGAGGCGTGTCAGGGCGGCCAGGACGGTGAAGACATCGGCCTCGGGTGCTGTCACACGCAGCGGCCGATGACGGGTGTTCAAACGCAGGCTGCCGACGGCCTGCACGGGCGCGCGGTCGGCGAGCGTGGCCTTGGTGGCCGCTGTCGCCGTGAGGTCGTGCAGCGGCGCAGTCAGGATCGGTAGTGCCTCGGGCCAAGCACCGAGGAAGTAGCGGACACCCTCAGGACGGGCACGGGCTTCCAGCGACACGACGGGGCTGCGCCGGTCAGTTGCCCAGGCACGCAGCACGGAAGCGGCGCGGTCGACATCCAGCGGGCGGCGCCAGTGCAGCTCGTGCCAGACGGGAGAGCCGGCGCTAGCCATCGGCAGCCTCCCTGTCGTGCCGACCGACCTCTTGCTGAGCCGCCGCCTCGGCGGCTGCCTGCTCCATGGCGAGCTTGATCAGCGCCCGACTGAGCTTGTGCACGTCGGGCTGGTCGCGGCGAACGGCCCGGACAGAAATGCGACGCGTCCCCCGGCCCTTTTGCCTTCCTTGCTGTTGCTTGTTGCTCACATTCCCTCCTTTCGCCGTGCCGCCTTAGTGTTGACTTGTATCAACGCACGTCCTTTTGTTATACGTTGCGATAAATCAACGGTCAATCATCGTTGTGCATAGCACGGCAGCGATTGGAACGTATCGAACAGCAGTATTTGCGACGCATTCACCAGCCGCGAGCGCGTGTCCGCCAGTGCCAGATTCCGTAGCCCATAAGCACGACGATGGCAGTGGGTATGAGCACAGGCAGCGCCTCGCGCAGCAGCTCGGCAGCGAGATTGAGGGCCGCGGAGACCACCAGCACCATGAGCGCGAAACCCACGATGCTGGTGGTCCACGACCGCGGGCCGGTATTCACGCCGGCAGTCTCTTGCGTTTGCAGCAAGCGTCGGTCATGAGATGCCGCCGCGCCTCCTGCGGCCGTCCTCTCGGACGACCGCCCGCATCGCCGAGATTGTCGCTCGCGTCAGTACATCAATCCGACGACGGGCGAGCTCGGCTTCAAGCTGCAACCGCGCCTCGCGGTGCTGGACGCGGCGCCACCTGACCGTGTCGTGCAGCACCAGGGCTGCGATCAGGGTGATCAGGATGAGCACTACGACAAGCGTGACCATGTCACAGCCGCCGCATCCGCTGGTGCAGCCGGTCGAGCTCGCTGGCGACGGCGGAGGCGTGCATGTCCGCGATGAAGTTGAGCCGGCCGCTGGCCTGCGGCGTCAGCTGCTCCATCGCCGTCTGTGCCTGGGCCACACGGGTGACGGCACCCAAGGCCGCTCCAGTGGCGGTGGTCAAGGAGTCGAACTTGGCCAGCGCGAGGTCCGTCTCGATGTCGACGGCCGTCTGTCGAACCTGCCCGTCCGTTGTCAGTCCGTCGATCGCGCGGAGGCCGCGCCGAGACGGCCGGCTGGGGAGGTTGGCGGAGTAGGTGCTGAGGGAGCTCACCGTGACCTCTTTCGGGGAATCGGTGGACCGGCGGCCTTATGCCTCCGGTCGGCGACAAGGAGGACGCTGCCGTGCAGGACGAGCTCGCCACAGACCCGTTGATTCGCCGGTTGTGCCTGCAAAGGGCACGCCAGTGACCGGGGCACCCTCGAACATGACCACCCACCGCGACGCAAGGCAGGATGACGTCGTGAGCGAGACCGTCTCGGAGGAGATCGAGCCACCACCGGCCGCCTCCAAGGACGTGCTCGCGGAGCTGCAGCTCCTCAGGCAGCGCGAGGGCATCTCGATGCGCAAGATCGAAGACGGCTGCCCGCATCTGCGGCGCCTGCGCGCAACCACGCATGAGCTCACCCTGCGCCGGCTGGCTCAGGGCGACCGCCACGTCGCCGCGTACAACGTCATCCGCTGCGCCGTCGACAAGCTGGTCATGAGGACCAGGCTCAACATCATCCTCACCCGCACGCTCAACCTGCACGGGCCGGACGACAGTGACTTGGACTTCCGGCGCAGAGCGCTACAGAAGGAAATGCAACGCAGCGAGCGGGCGTATCGGCGCTTAGAGGACGAGGCGTATACCCACTTAGCTGGCGCCCTTGTCTCCAGCGAACAGTCGCCGTGCGAAGCGCAACCACTCCGCCCCAAGCAGGCGGCCGAGGCGATGGTCATACAAGTCCGGGGGCGAAGCAGAAACCGACCGCCTGATTCGAATCGTCTTGGACCTTAGTCTTGAACGGCGCGACTGGGCCGTCAAAGCGCTCAGTACCGGACTGCTGAGCGACGTGCCGAGGTTGCGACACCTCCGGCTCGAGGGGTCCGGCGTGACTGATTGGGGACGTGTCCGCAGACTCTTTGAGTACGTCGTGCATACGCACTGGCCGCAGCCTGGTACTGACTTGCTGGACGTGGCGCTGATGCTGCAAATACTTGTCGGGGAGGCTGCCGACTTCGATCCAGAAACGCGACTACTTGCGACGGACCGGCCGCTCCCGTCTGATGTGGCGTCGCAACTGTATGCCGCGGACCGCCCTGACTTCCGGGACGCACTCGAGCAAGGCTTCTACGAAAGACTAAGAGGTAGTATCCAGCTGCTCGTCGAGCTGGTGATCGGTATCGACTACCCGGATGGCCTCATTGGGGTCGGGCGATACGCCGACCCAGCCCCGGGTGCAATTGCCCTACCGCCCGGCTTCGAGAATGAAGCGCAAGTCGAGACTTGGCGCGACGAGGACCGCTAGCCGCCGCACTCTGTCAGCTCGGTGCGATGAGCAACGCGACAGTCGCCGGCAGTGGTCCTCAATCGCTCGCTGCTGCAGCTACGGGCTGATCATCCCGTCGCGAGCCTGACTGACGCGATGTAAGCGACCGCGCGCACGGGCACGGGGAGACAGCGTCGGACACCGTGCCTGATGCTCCCTCACGCCGTGGTCCGCGGCTTGCTCAGTGAGAGCCTCGCCCGGCATTGATCGCTACGCTCGGCCCTGCAAACGGGCGACACCGGGCGCTGCTCACCGGTTCTGTCGGCCCGGGCGTCTAAGCTGCAACCACTGACCTGCCGATGCTTTATAATTGGAGTCATCTATGAGCAATACCAAGGAAAAGCAGCGGGCCGAGTTGCACAAGACGATCTGGCGCATCGCTAATGACCTGCGCGGCAGTGTAGACGGCTGGGACTTCAAGAGCTACGTGCTCGGGATGCTCTTTTACCGGTTCATCTCCGAGAACCTGACTGCATACATCAATGCTGCGGAGCGAAAGGCCGGAGAGGCCAACTTCGATTACACGGAGCTGAGTGATGAGCAGGCCAGGCACGGCTTTGAGGAGACCGTGGCGGAGAAGGGCTTCTACATCTTCCCAAGTGAGCTGTTCGTCAACGTCCGGGCCCGTGCTGCCGACGACGAGAATCTCAACAAGACCCTAGCGAGAGTGTTCAAGAACATCGAAGGATCAGCCCGCGGAACCGAAAGCGAGAAAGACTTCAAAGGCCTCTTCGAGGATCTCGATGTCAACAGCGGCAAACTGGGCGCCACAGTCGCGAAGCGCAACGAGCGGCTAGTCAAGCTCCTGGACGCCATTGGCGACCTCGATCTTGGAAGTGAGTTCACCGATAATACGATCGACGCCTTTGGCGACGCTTACGAGTTCTTGATGACCATGTACGCCTCGAGTGCCGGCAAATCGGGCGGTGAGTTCTTCACCCCTCAAGAGGTGAGCGAACTCCTGGCGCGATTGACAGTCGTCGGCAAGACCTCAGTCAACAAGGTTTACGACCCAGCCTGTGGCTCTGGGTCCCTCCTGCTCAAGTTCGCCAAGGTGCTCGGCAAGGAAAACGTACGGCGCGGCTTCTACGGTCAAGAGATCAACTTGACCACTTACAACTTGGCCCGCATCAACATGTTTCTACACGACATCAACTACGAGCAGTTCGACATTGCGCACGGCGACACCCTGATTGATCCCGCCCACTGGGACGACGAGCCGTTCGAGGCGATCGTGTCCAACCCGCCGTACTCAATCGAGTGGGATGGGGATAGGAACCCGCTCCTCATCAATGATCCACGCTATGCCCCGGCCGGGGTGCTAGCGCCCAAGTCAAAGGCCGACTTGGCTTTCACGCTCCATATGCTGTCCTGGCTCGCGGTGGACGGCACGGCCGCTATCGTCGAGTTCCCGGGAGTTCTCTACCGGCCGGGTGCAGAGAAAAAGATCCGTAAGTATTTGATTGACAACAACTACGTCGAAGCAGTCATCCAGCTGCCGTCCGACTTGTTCTTCGGCACGCCCATTGCGACTTGCATTCTCGTGCTGAAAAAGTCCAAGAAGGACAACGCGGTCCTCTTCATCAATGCCTCCGCCGAGTTTGTGCGCCTTGCGGCTAAGAACAAACTCACTGAGGCCAATCAGAAGAGAATCCTCAGCGCTTTCACCGCTCGAACGTCCGAGGATCATTTTGCCGCCCTGGTTGACAACACGGCCATCGCCGGCAATGGATATAACATTGCCGCCACTTCGTACGTCGAAGCGCCAGACACACGCGAAGTCGTCGATATCGCGACCTTGAACGCTGAGCTCGAGCGAGTCGTCACTCTCCAGACGGAGTTGCGTGCTGAAATCGACGCGATCGTTCTCGATATTGAAAGCGGACAGCCATGAGCCGGATAGATGAACTAGTGAAGGCGTCCTGTCCGGCAGGTGTTCCATTTCGTGCGGTTGGGGATGTCTCGGTCACAATATCAGTACCCGGCAAAGTGAAGCGCCAAGACTATTCGCTGGGCACGATGTTTCCGATCGTGGACCAGTCTGTGAACTACATTGCGGGATATACGGACGAAGAGGACATTCTTCTTCCGGCAGATGAGTATGTCGTCTTCGGTGACCACACGCGCGCCGTCAAGTTTGTTGACTTCGCATTCGCGCAGGGCGCGGACGGCGTCAAGGTGTTGAAGGCTGCAGCCGACTTGTCCACGCGGTGGCTCTACTACTGCCTCGCCAACCTACATATCCCAAGTAGAGGTTACAACCGGCACTGGACAGTCTTGAGGGAAATGAGAATCCCTGTCCCTCCCGCTGAGATTCAGGCGGAGATAGTCCGGACCCTGAATACCTTCACGCAGTTGGGTGCGGCACTCGAGGACGAACAAGTGGCCCGTCGCACGCAGTTTGCCTACTACCGCGATCGACTCTTCTCATTTGCAGAGGATGAAGTCGTCCCGTGGCGGCCCCTAAGTGAGGTAGGCACATTCACGCGTGGGCGCCGGTTCACGAAGGATGACGTCGTAGTCGACGGCATTGCCAGCATCCACTACGGAGAAATCTATACCGGCTATGGCGTCGCCGCACATGAGCCGTTGTCGCGAATCCGGTCCGAGATGAAAGAAGGTATGCGGTTCGCCACTGCCGGTGACGTGGTCATCGCCGGAGTAGGCGAGACGGTGGAGGATGTGGCCAAAGCCGTGGCTTGGTTAGGCAAGGAAGACGTTGCTATCCATGATGATTGCTTCGCATTCCGCCATGAACTTAATCCAAAGTTCGTTTCATATTACTTCCAAACGGCTCGGTTCCACGCTCAGAAGAATAGGCATGTCGCGCGGGCGAAGGTGAAGCGGATCTCTGGCGAGGGTCTTGGCACGATTCTCATCCCAGTGCCCGATCGGCAGGATCAGGACCGTATCGTGGCGATACTCGACAGATTTGATGTCCTCCTGAACGACCGCTCCATCGGCCTGCCGGCTGAAATCGACCTCCGGCGGGTCCAATATGAGCACTACCGGGACCGGCTGCTTACATTCGAGGAGGCTGCGGCGTGAGCCGCCCCGCCGGCTCGCGTTACGAGCCCATCGCCGTCAGCTCGGAGAGCACCGTTGTTGCCGAATTCGTTCCTGACGCGACGACCGAGTCGGCCTATCAGTCAGAGGCGACGCTCGAGCGGGAGTTCATCCGACTGCTGCAGTCCCAGGCTTACGACTACCTACCGGTAACGACTGAGGCACAACTGGTTGGCAATCTCCGGACCCAGTTGGAAACCCTGAACGGGATTAGCTTCACTGAGACCGAGTGGGAACAGTTCTACGCCGAGAAGATCGCCGGAGCCAACGAGGGCATCGTTGAGAAGACGGTGCGCATCCAGGAGGACCACGTTCAGGTACTCCAACGCGATGACGGCTCGATCGAGAACATCCGGTTGATCGACAAGAGCAACATCCACAACAACCGACTTCAAGTCATCAATCAGTACGAGGTCGGACAAGGCGAGGGCGGCGCTGCGCGGTCTAATCGGTACGACGTCACCATCCTCGTGAATGGCCTGCCGCTTGTGCACGTTGAGTTGAAGCGGCGCGGCGTCGACATCCGTGAGGCCTTCAATCAGATCGATCGCTACCAGCGAGACAGCTTCTGGGCCGGCTCTGGCCTATTTGAGTACGTGCAACTGTTTGTCATCAGCAACGGCACGCTAACGAAGTACTACTCCAACACAACCCGCCGCCAGCACCTCAGTGAGAGCAGTGGCATCAGGCGTGGCCGCAAGACGTCCAATTCGTATGAATTTACGTCCTGGTGGGCAGATGCAACCAACAAGCCGATCCAGGACCTGACGGGCTTCACAAAGACCTTCCTCAGCAAGCATGCCTTGCTCAACATTCTGACCAAGTACTGCGTGCTTACGGCCGACCGTCTTCTGCTTGTGATGCGGCCGTACCAGATCGTTGCCACTGAGCGGCTCCTTCAAAAAATTGCCATCTCGACCAATTACAAGCAACTTGGCACCGTGGCGGCCGGCGGCTACATCTGGCATACCACCGGTTCGGGTAAGACGCTGACTAGCTTCAAGTCAGCTCAACTTACTGCACAGCTGGCGAATGTCGATCGCGTCCTCTTCGTCGTTGACCGCAAGGACCTTGACTACCAGACGATGAGAGAGTATGAGCGATTCTCTCCCGGAGCCGTGAATACCAGCAAGGATACCGCGGCTCTGAAGCGCCAGCTTTCACTTCCGGTTGGTGCCGTGATGGGCAAGCGGGGCAGTGAGCCAATCGTCAACCAGAAGATCATCGTGACTACGATCCAGAAGTTGTCGGGCTTCATCGCGGCTAACAAGGCCCACGACATCTATGACGGCCATGTGGTGATCATTTTCGACGAATGTCACCGCTCGCAGTTCGGTGACATGCACACCGCCATCACGAAGGCCTTCAAGCGTTACAACCTGTTCGGCTTCACCGGGACGCCGATCTTTTCGGTCAACGCCGGCAGCAGCGGCAATCCCAAGCTGCGCACCACCGCCCAAGCCTTCGGCTGCTTCCTGCATGGCGACCCAGCAACCTGTCCGCCCGAGCATCACCAGCAAGCGGTGCACACCTACACGATCGTCGACGCCATCAGCGACAAGAACGTCCTTCCGTTCCGAATCGACTACGTCAACACCATCAAGCTGCCGGAGGGCTTGAGCGACAAGCAGGTGTCGTCGATTGACACGGAGCGGGCACTACTCGCCCCTGAGCGTCTACGCCAAGTCGTCGAGTACACCCTGGAGCACTTCGATCAGAAGACCAAGCGCGCCCAGCATTACGCCTTGGCCGGCAAACGTGTCCGGGGATTCAACGGCCTGTTTGCCACTGCCTCGATTGATGCCGCCAAGCGGTACTACGCCGAATTCAAGTCGCAACAGGAGGCTTTGGTTCCGGATCGTCGACTGAAGGTCGGACTGATCTACTCCTATGCCGCTAACGAAGCGGTAGATGACGACTACCTTGATGAGGAGGGCTTCGAGACGGGAGATCTGGACAAGTCTTCGCGGGATTTCCTTGAAGCCGCGATCCGAGACTATAACGCGGACTTCGGGACCAGCTTCGATACGTCCAACGACAATCTTCAGAACTACTACAAGGACCTGTCGGAGAAGCTAAAGAAGCGTGAGATCGACCTGGTCATCGTCGTCAATATGTTCCTGACCGGCTTCGATGCCACGACGCTGAACACCCTTTTTGTCGACAAGCGCCTGGTTAACCACGGTTTGATCCAGGCCTACTCGCGGACTAACCGCATCCTGAACTCAGTCAAGACATACGGCAACATCGTCTCTTTCCGCGACCTAGAGGATGAGACCAACGACGCCATCGCTCTCTTCGGCAATAAGGAGGCGCGCGGCATCGTCCTGCTCAAGCCGTACGGCGACTACTACGCGGAGTACACCGAGCGAGCTCAGGAGCTGCTGGAGAAGTTCCCGCTCGGCCAACCGATCGTGGGTGAGGCCGCCCAGAAGGAGTTCATCGCGCTCTTCGGTCAGATCCTGCGGCTGCAGAACATCCTGACCTCCTTCGACGACTTCGCGGGCAATGAGCTGCTGACTGAACGCCAGAGCCAGGACTACCGCAGCGTCTACCTCAACCTTTACGCCGACTTCCGCCAAGGCGCCGAGAGCGAGAAGGAGTCGATCAACGACGACATCGTCTTCGAGATCGAGCTCATCAAGCAGGTCGAGATTAACGTCGACTACATCCTGATGTTGGTCCAAAAGTGGCGCGAAGCCCGCGACAATGGCACTGACAAGGAGATTGAGGCCCAGGCCCAGATCCGGCGGGCGGTTGACGCCAGCCTGGCGCTGCGCAACAAGAAAGATCTCATTATGGACTTCGTCGACCGCGTTTCCGCCAGCGGTGAAATCGACGAAGAGTGGCGTACCTACGTCGAGACCAAGCGCACCGACGAACTCAACGCCATCATCTCCGACGAGGGTCTCAAGCCAGAAGAGACCCGAGCCTTCGTGGAGCACGCCTTCCGCGACGGCGCCATCCCAAGCACCGGCACCGCCGTCACCAAGATCCTTCCTCCGGTGTCGCGCTTCGCCCCTGACGGCGGTCACGGCGAAAAGAAGCGCCGTGTCCTGGCCCGGTTGGGCACCTTCTTTGAGCGCTTCTTCGGCTTGTCCTCGGAACCACGGGATGACTCACAGCCGCGGGACGGTGCCTGATGTCAACAGCCCACCAACCTGACAGCCCCCTGTGGCGGCAGGCCATGCACCTTCGAGCTGAAGGCAGGTACACCCTGCGAGACGCCGTCGTGAAGGCCCAGACAGATGGCATCGCCGTGAGCTGGCGGGACGTCGCTGCGGTGGCTCCCTTCGAGCGATCGGCCATGGCTCAGGCGCCACACGTACTGGACTTCCTGGCGCAGTCCGCCCGCCGGCTCCAAACCGGTTCGGTGCTCGACCCCTTTGCCGTCTCACCGTTACCCATGGCGGCCGTTGCGGAGGCCGTGCCGGCGGCCAGGATGGCCTGTGGAGCGGTCGATACCGCCGTACTCGACATAGGCAAGGTTCTGACGCCGCACGCTGACTGGTCGTTGGATGCAGCAGCGACGCTCGACCAGTTCGACGGACAGCAATTCGATCTTGTACTGCTCACGCCGCCATTCGGGATGCGCGCTCAGCCGCATCACCGGGAGGCCCTGCCCAATTTGCCTCGCCCCGAAGTCGCCGACTTCGTCTTGCTGAAGTCGCTCAGCATGGCCGCCCCTGGCGGTCGGATCATCTATCACGCTCCGGACAACCTCTTCTGGCGCGCAGAGGGTCGGGTCCTAGCGGCTTGCGCCGAACGAGGTTGGCATCTAACGGCCGCCATCTCGGTAGACCGCGGCTTCGGTTCAGGCGTGGCCGTGCACTCCTCGCTGGCCGTCTTTGAGCAGCAACCGACGGATCAGCTGTTCATCGCCCGTCTGGATGAGCGAACTTCGATCAGCACGTTGACCGAGAACCTGCTGGCTCGTCGGCCTGACCCCGTCAACTTCCACCTGGGCGTGCTGACGGACAGGCCCTTCCATAGTTGGCAGACCTTCGTCATGCAGCGCGAGGTCGCGGAGGCCTTCGGTACTGACGAGCTCGTGCCCCTAGCGGACATCGGTCAGGGACGTGGTGTCTCGATCCGTCCGGATAGGCCGTACGAACCACCGGATAACGCCATCTTCATTCCCGGCATCGGCAGGAGCGACGTCTTCACGTACCCGCCCGCCTACGAGGGCCGGGGCGCTTACCGCGTGGTAGTCGTCCAGCTGGACCCAGATCGAGCTCGAGCTGAGTACGTCGCTGCGTTGCTCTCTAGCCCGATCGGTAAGCGACTCCGGGATGCCTCATCTCGCGGTTCGACCCTGCCCCACGTCGATGCCGCCTCCCTGATGACCGTCCGCATCCCGCTGCCGTCCTTACCGGCGCAGCAGCAAGCGATCGAGGCAGCTAGCCATCTGGCCAGCATGGAGGCCACCGTTGATCGTCTGCGCAGCGAGCTTTGGCGGCAGCCGGCCCAGGCTCGTCGTGTAGTCGAGCGCCTTGAGCACGCCGCGCGGCTCGACCCAGTTCGCCGGTGGTTGGAGTCCCTGCCCTATCCGTTGGCATCCGTCCTGCAGCGGTACATCGCGCTACGGGACCCAGAGGGCCGCGTCCAGAGCCTGGTGAACTTCTTCGAGGCCGTCGCTCAGTTCGGGTGTGCGGTACTGCTCAGCGTCTTCCGCGCGGACGATGTGCTCTTTGAGCAGGTGCAGTCCGACATTGGCAAAGCGGCCCCGCCCGGGCGCAAGCTGTTCGACCGTGCCGACTTTGGGCTGTGGCTGGGTCTAGGACCAACCTGGCCCGCAATGCTCGTCGCCTAGCGGGTGACAAGCACTACAAGGAGGCGCTCGAAGCCGCCAGCGGACCGGCTGCGGTGCTGGTTGAGAGGTTGTCGGACAAGCAGTTCTGGGGCTTACTCGACCGAGCGCGTGTCGTACGCAACCAGCGAGCTCACGGCGGCGTCGTATCCGCCGATCAGATATCGCGCTGGCTGTCTGGCCTTGAGGCGCTGCTGAGTGATGTCGAGCAAGCGCTTGGAACCGCCTTTGAGGATGTCGACTTGGCGTTGGCCTCAGAGGGGCGCTATCGGCACGGCATCCATACCTACAGTCACGCACAACGGCTGCGCGGACCGAACTCCATCTTCGAGCAGTTCGAGGTGCAGACACGGGAGCCGCTCGAGAGCGAACACCTGACCTTCGTCGCCCGGGACTCGGCCGTCAGCCCCGTTCTCCGGCTTGTGCCGCTCGTCAGGGTCGGGCCGACACCGAGCAGCGCCAACAATGCCTGCTACTTCTTCGAGTCGCGGAAGGACGGATCCATCTCCTACGTCTCGTACCACTACGAGGGGGAACCGCGGGTCGAACTGCAGGACGAGGACCTCGAGCAGCTCGTCCAGCAGATCAACAGTGTCGGTGGAGGCGTGTAGGTACTGCAGCTATGGGAGCCGACGGGTATTTGCAGCAACTTCTGGTCCGGTATCGGGCGCCGACTGGACTGACCGGGCCAGGTGAGCGAGTACGGAGCGGGCTGTATCCCCTCATCAGCCGCTGGGCGGGTCCGCAACTCAGCGAGTTGAAGCTGTCCGGCTCGTACGCGAAGGACACAGCAGTCAGGGGCGCTACGGACGTCGATCTATTCGTCGGTCTGCGGTCCGACACGACAGGAACGCTGCGTCAGCTCTACGAGTCGCTAGCGCTCTATCTAGAACGGTCCGGCTACAGCGTACGTCGCCAGAACGTGTCGCTTGGCATCGTCTATCAAGGGCTGAAAGTCGACATAACACCAGGACGGCGTCAAGACGCCTGGGGCTCCGATCACAGCCTGTACGTGCGCCGGCTCGACACTTGGCGACAGACGAACGTTGACACCCACGTCCGGGTTATCGGCCGCTCTGGCTATACGCCCATCATGGTGCTGCTGAAGCGGTGGCGAGATTGCCACGGACTGGCCTTCCTGTCCTTCGCCGTGGAGCTTGCGGTCCTGCGGAGCTTGCAGAGCCCATGGGGCCTCGGCCTGGCGGATCAGACGGCCCGAAGCCTGACCTTCCTACGTGACAACATCACGACGTGCCAGCTCATTGATCCCGCCAACAGCAACAACGACGTCGCGGGGGAGCTCACTCGTGATGAGAGGCTCGCTATTGCCTCACGAGCGCGTCAGAGCCTATTAGCCAGCAACTGGGGTGAGGTCATCTGGTGAGTGACGTCCGCGCAGCCCTTCTATCGGAACTGTTCGCGGCGCTCCAGGCCGAGATGCTCGCCAAATTGACGACGGTCAGCGTGCATCCGCATCCGGATGCCAAAGGCGACCAGTCCGAAGTGAACTGGGCTAAGTTGCTCGATGCACATCTGCCGCAGCGCTACCGCGTGCTGCCGAAGGCGACCGTGGTCGATCACTATGGCAACGCCAGCCAAGAGATTGACCTGCTCGTCATCGACCGCCAGTACTCACCGCTGATCTTTCATTCGGATGCACGGGCTTACGTGCCGGCAGAGTCGGTGTATGCCGCTCTCGAGTGCAAGCAGGGCCTGAATCGGGCCAACGTCGACTATGCGGCTGACAAGGTGGCGTCAGTTAGGTCGCTCGAGCGAACAAGCGCTCCAGTGCCGCACGCCGGTGGGGTCTACGCACCTCGCGAGCCGGGGCGCATCATTGGTGGATTGTTGACTTCGCGAGCGGATTGGACGTCCGGGCTGGGCGCCTCATTCACTCGCGCCTTGCGTAATCAGGATGTACTGGGGCAGTTGGACATCGGCTGTGCGCTCGTCGGCGGCGGCTGGTCGACCGAATATGACTCAGATCCTGCTGGTGTCGAGGTCAGCGAACCCGACACCGCGCTCACATACTTCATGCTGACATTACAGGCGCGTTTGCAAGCGGTCGGAACAGTGCCAGCCATAGACTTTGCATTGTGGCGCGAGTGGATACCCACGCACCGCGCCTGACGTCTAGTGATCCCGCGACGTCATCCCCTGTGATGGATGACGTCTGTTAGCAACTGCCGGCATTGTCTCGGCGCCATGAGATGGTGCTCAAGTGCCTTACCCTCCCCGGCCGCAGTTGCGACCATTGCCGGAGTTCAAGGGGTCGAATAGGCCTCGTCCTGACCCGGGGCTGCAAGGCCGCGTAGAAGCCTTCGTGGTATCCCAGTACGCCAATGGTCCCTCGCTTCGCGAGATCGCCGAGCTGACTGACCGCTCCTTCTCCGCTGTCCGCAACATCCTCGACAAGCATGGGATGAAGCGACGCTCTGCCGGCGCCACCAGAGTGGACAGCGACCACGTTGCACCGGCCTAGATCACTCGTCGGACTGACCGAGGAGCGCTTCCGATACCGACGTGGCTCCACCGAGGGCCTCTCGCCAAGCAGCGTCGTCACGGCGGTGCTCGGCGAAGACGTCTGCGATGGCCCGACCTTGCAAGACTGCCTCAAGGGCTGTGGCCACCACGGCTTGGGCCTGGCGATTGGCGAAGCGCTGCACCGTCCGGGCAACGTCGAGGCTGATCGGGCCGCCGTGAATCAGCGAGTCCCGGCAGCGCTTCAGTCGCCGGACGCGTCGTTGGTAGTGCTCGATCTCAGCTTCGACCCAGGCCTGCACGGCGGTCGGGTCCGTGCACGCCGCGGCCACCGTGCGGATCCGGCGCCCGCCTGCGTGATGGATGGGCATCGATCGGGCCAGTGGCTTCAGGGCTGCCAAAGCGACATCGATCCGCAGCTGGTAACGGTGGTATTCGCCCGGAACGTTCTTCTGCAAGTCGTGTGGCTCAGGCAGGTCTGGGAGGTGAGCCTTCAGTTCGCTGTTGCTCGTCATCGTCCAGACAGCGTTGAAGACGTCGAGCCGAGCGGTCTGCCGCAATGAGTCGACGGCAAAGTTGTCCAGCAGCAAGTCCTGCCACGCGGTCGAGCACCGACTGGAGACCAGCTCGATAGCGCGGACGTCCTGAAGCAGCGTCGTGGGATCAGCAGACTCCTCGCGGTCGTGAACAAGTGCAGACACTTGCAGAAGCTCCGCCAGGAGGGGGTCCGTCACCGGTAGATGGGCCTGCAGTCTCGGCGCCAACCGAAACAGCTCTTCGTCGGTGTAGTCGTGCACGTATTGACGGCGGTCGAACGGCAAACGGAATGGGAACGATGAGCCACGGAGCTGTCCGTCCTCGACGAACAGGTAGCCACTGAGCCGTTCCCAAGCGGTGCCCCGTCCGTGGAAGCCGGCGACCTGAACGAGCGCCTCCACCTGCTCCCATGCGATGCGGACTGGGTCGGCGTAGCGGCTCGTTCCGAGGTCGACGCGCACCGCCACCCACTGCTCGACATCCGTCGGCCAGGTAAGACGCCGGCGTGATGGGTCGCCCAGCTCTCCGTCTGACAAGAGCTCCTCAGGAAGGTCCTCATGCCGATCACTGGTGCCGTCACGCACCATGTCGATCAGTCCAAGCATTGCCGGGCCGTCATAGAAGGTCACCGGCCCAAAGTTGACGTGCCAGCCTGCGGCAGCGATGCGAGCCTGCCCGTAGACCACCCAGACAGCCTGGCGACCCGGGGTGCGCTCCTGCTCCAGGAGGGCGTGACACAGCGTGACCCGCTCATCGGGGGCCAGGCCGGCGCTGTCGAGCTCGGATCGGCGGGCCGGCGACGGCATTGGCGTGCCGTCCAGCTCCTGGCGCGCGATGGCGATGTCGAAAGCCGCGTCATCCAGGACGCCTGCCAGCAGGTTGCCTTCGCTCCGAAGGCTGCGGCCAGTCATGGCCAGCGCCGACTCCAAAAGGCGCAAACGAGCGGCCACAGTCTCCGTCGTGGCCGCTGGATCGCGCACGGCCGCCAGTAGGTCATCGAAGGCGGCGACGCTGGCCTGGCCCAACTCCACCTGACCGCTACGCAGGAGGTCGCTGGCCTGTCGTCGAACGTCCGGCTTGGCGCCCAACTTCGGCGTCAAGAGGAGGTCCTTAAGCTTCGACAGCCCGGGCGTTGACGCGCGCAGTCGTGGCCCCCGGGTGGCAATGACCTGCTGGACGTCCTCGGCCATGTGTTGCCATGGCCAGCGGTGGAAGCCTGGGTCATACGGTCGTGGATCGGTCAGCCAGCGATCCAGCTCGTCAAGCGCGACGCTCAGGCTGAGCGCTTCGTCTTCGATCCGGTCGAGCGTTAGACCAGTGCGTAAGTGGCTGATAAGTAAGGCCAGTTCTTCTTCCGCAGACGGTGGCCAATCGCGCGGGGCGCCTAAGACTCGCATCACCCATCAGCTTAGCGCGAATAGCTGATGCGGCCCAAGTTTTTTGCCGTCTGCCGATCGTCTGCAATAGAGACTTTGTCATGATCAAAGACGCTAGCGGTCGCCGCCTACCGTGAAACTATCTCCGCTACCGCCGACTTCTCGGCAGATCCGCGGCTTCGTTGACGGTCGTATCCCGCAATCAAATAGCCTGAACCGAAGAATACTCTTGGTATCGCTAGGGTCGATTGCTGAAGCGTGGCCAGAGTTGCACCCCCTCGCTGTGCAGCACCCGCTGAACAGTGCTTGCTCCAAGCTCTAACTCGGCGCCGATCTGCCTGGTTGATTTGCCGGCGGCATATAGCGCGACTGCCCTTGCTCGATCCGCGTCTCCTGGACTTCGCCGTCTCGTGGCCACGCCGTTCCGCTTCAACAGCTTGTTCACGGAACTGTGGGCCAGGTTGTAGCGCTCGCCAACCTCGCGGGTCGTTGCCCCTGCCTGGTACGCATCGACGATTGCCGCGACAGTCTCATCCGAGAGTCGGTGGCTCAACTTGCTCGGCAGGTGGGCGGGACGCGGCGTCGCTGACAGGCCCGCGGCCGGCCGCTTCGTCAGGTGACGCTCGAGGCGGCCGACCCGCTGGACGGCGCCGTAGTTGTTCGAGTGTCGTCGGAGTACCTCCACCAAATGGACACCTAGCACGCCTTACTCCAACCCCGTCCCCACTGTGCGCACCGTTCATGGTGGCGGGTGCTCGGCTGAGTCGAGACGCAAGGGTCTTGACCGGCGGGCGCGTCGTCGGTAGACAGCCCCCGTCCCGCTACATCAGGACACCCTGGCGAGCGCCAGGTACGGGGAGCGACTGCGGCCTCGGAGCGCCGGTTGCGCGGAGTACGTCCCGCAACGCCAGCCAGACGTTGGAGGTCTTGGCATGATCCGGCCGATGGTCAGCGGGCAGCGCGCCGCTCAAACGCGATTCGTAATCCCATTCACACTCCTCGTCGTCCTTATCGGACTGCTGCCCGCCACGGCGCGCGCTACAGATGGCATCGGGCTGGCTGCATGGAGCGTGACCGTTGCCTCCGACAAGTCAGTATCGTTCTCCATCACAACGTCGGGTGGTGGCGGCCTAGCTCCACGGCTTGGGGCTCAGAGCATCGTCGGATACACCTGCGTCGAGGCCGCGACGGGAGCCGAGGCATACGGCACTGCAGCGTCCTTTGGCGCTGAGTGGCTGGTTTCCGGAAACACTTACCAGGTTGGGCCTCTCGTGCAGCAGCAGGTTTTCCCAACCGTCAACTGCGAAACCAACGCCCTGTACCTGTCCGGCAGTGACAACTCGACCGTTAGATTCGAGACGCCAGAGGCGCTGCGGCAGGCGGGCATCGAGCCACTGCAGTTCACCATTCCGGGCGAGGATGACTCCTCGTCGCCGCCCCTAAATCCCACGCCGCCAGCGTTCAATCAGGGCGAATATGTCGCCATGGGCGACTCCTACTCTTCTGGGGAAGGCATTCCACCCTTTATTGGTCCGAGCGCGAGCAATGGGTGTCACCGATCTGCGTCGGCATACAGCCAGCAGTTCGCTCAGGCCAGCGACTGGGCCGGGGATGTACGTTTCGTGGCTTGTAGCGGTGCAACGGTTGCCAGTGTCCAAAGCGGTCAGAATGGCGAAGCGTCACAACTCAACGGGTTGAGCGAGTCGACGACTCTTGTGAGCTTGACGCTCGGCGGCAATGATATCGGGTTTGCATCCATCGCTAAGACCTGCGTGGCGACCGGCAACTGTCAGCGTGGCTACGACCGACTCATGTCGGATCGAATCGATTCCATGGCCTCGCGGCTGGCTGGACTGTACGACGAGATCTTGGCGCAGGCCCCTAATGCTGAGCTCTTTGTCTTGGGATATCCGCGACTGTTCCCAGCAAACCCGGGAGCAAACTGCAACGGCATTCAGCGGCGTGAGGCCGTATGGTTGAATGGGCTGGTCGATTCAATCAACGACAGCATGCAGGGCATCGTGGACATAACGAATGCGAGTGCTGACCGCGAACGAGTCCACTACGTTGAAACGGGAGACGCGTTCATCGGTGGCGAACTGTGTGCGACTAGTGCACCCGTTTATGTGAATGGCGTCATTCGTAGGAACCTGGTCTACAGCTTTCACCCAACGGCTCAAGGGCAAGCGATGCTGGCAGCACGGCTAGAGAATGCGGTGAACGCGGCTGGACTTCTTGACTAGCTGCGCCGTCTCCTCGCGGCAATGCGAAGAAGTAGTAATGTCGCGAGGGATAGTGCCATGATGGCGAAAGAGATTATCGTCGTTGTCAGGTTGGCCAGCGTATCGCGTTCGAATGACCATGAGTAAACGGCCAGGGAGGCGAGAAGAGCAACCCACGCGCTCGTTCGAATAACGTTCTTTGAAGTGTGCGACATGCTACATGGTATTGTAGCACCAGTCGTGACTATGCGGCGTCTACTTCCTTGCAATGCCCGAGGATCCTTGGATCTAGTCGCGCCAAGTGCCGAAGCGGCATTTCGAATGGAACTTTGGTTACTCCCTCATTCTTGCCAATACCGCAGTGCGTGACTCGATTAGTGAAGCGCGCTTAGTCGCGCTCCCACGGGCGACGCATCGTCACCCCGGCCCTCAGTAGTGCCAGTCAGACGTTTTATCAGCAGGCGAGCGGTTCGACGTCGGCGGGCAATGGGCGCGGACTGAACAAGTACGGCTCTGACCTCAACGTCCGCAGCGCGGCCAACACGCAGTGGGCTTTTCTCGCATGCAGCGGCGCCGTCATCAACAACGTCCGAGCCGAGGCGGACGGCGGCTCCGTCCAACTTGGGGCAGACGGCTACCGCGAGATCCACACCCAACTGAGTTACCGCTGGGTCGACTACGGCACCGACCTCGTGACTATATCGGTTGGTGGCAACGACGCTGGATTTGCCGGGATTCTTTTCACCTGCGCGACGTCGTCCTGCCACTCGGCATCGAACGAGCCCATCTTGAATGCGGCTATTGATGGCCTCGGGCCGCAGCTACAACGACTATATGACTCCATTCAGGCGCAGACGTTCGGAGCCAGGGTCATCGTTCTGGGGTATCCGCAGCTCTTCCCAGCAACGGCAGCCGAGCAGAGCTGCCGAAGTTTGCGGGTTTTCGCAGGGGAGCAAGACTATCTGCGCCGGGCGACGACACGCATGAACACCGTCATCGCTCAGGCTGCTAGTCGGGCCGGCGTGGACTATGTCGATGTGAGCGCAGGCTTCGCGGGACACGGAGTCTGCGGCGCTCGGGGTGAGTGGATCAACGGCCTGAGCGGAACGGAAACATTACTCGGCGAGGCATCGACGATGAGTCATTCCACCCGACGGTGGTGGGTCAGCGTCAGTACGCCCTTATCGTGAACGCGGCGACCGCCCGGCTCGGATTGCGTTGAGCCGGCGCCTGACGTGGCGGGCTAACAAGATGAGGAGCAGGAGGCAGGCGAGGTGGACCCCCAAGGACCAGATGGTGCTGTACGGGCTATATCCGGCTGTCGGGCCTGCTCCATATCCGCCAAAGGTCCCGCCAGCGCCGAGGTAAGTCAGCACGTTCAATGCGTAGTAGAGAAGCACTATGCAGACGAAGCGTAATGATGTGCTGGCCGCGAGCCAGATCAGTTGATTTCGATACGTCTTCGGCAAATGTTCCACTTGTGCCCATAATAACATAGGCAGAATGCCGAGGACGCAATAGACATCCTTGCCGATGCTTCTCGAGATGGGGGGCGCAACTAGTGACGAAACCTCGCGCGGATGGTTACTCCCGCCCCTGAGAGAGCTCGGGCGATGGTGCTCGCACCGAACCCAAGCTGAGCGGCGATAGTTCGCGTGCTGTGCCCAGCTTCGTACAGCTTGACAGCACGCTGGACGTCTTCCTCAGTAGGACTCCGCCGTCTCGCGGCCACGCCGTGGTGCTTCAATAGCTTGTTGATCGAGCTGTGGGCCAAGCCGAAGCGCTCGCCGACCTGGCGGGTTGTCGCGCCGTCTCCGTAGGCGTTGAGGATGGCTGTGACGGTCTCGGCCGTGAGCCGTTGGCTCAGCCTGCTCGGCCGGTGGACGGATCGCGGCGTGCCTGTCGGCTCCGCAGCCGGTCGCTTCGCCAGGTGCCGGGTCAGGCGGCCGACCCGCTGCACGGCGCCGTAGTTGTTCGAGTGACGTCGGAGTACCTCCACCCCGTGCGAGAGCCCCGGTCGGGTACCCGACCGGGGCTCTCGTGCGTCTGCCCGTTCCCTCGCCGTGCTGTCATCCTCTCTGCGAGGAGCTGGGCAGGCCGGTGCGGCCGACGTGCCCCGAGGAACACGACCGGGGGAGGTCGCATGAGCACGACGGCGGGGCAGGGCACGGAGCAGTCCGCCGAGGAGCGCCGCCGGGGCGGGTTCAGCTCCCGGCGGGTCTTCATCCTCGCGGCCATCGGCTCGGCCGTGGGGCTGGGCAACATCTGGCGCTTCCCCTACGTCGCCTACGAGAACGGCGGCGGTGCCTTCGTGGTGCCCTACCTCGTCGCGCTGCTGACCGCCGGCATCCCGTTCCTGCTGCTCGACTACGCGATCGGCCACCGTCACCGCGGCTCGGCACCGCTCTCCTTCGCACGGCTGCGCCGCGGCACCGAGGGATTCGGCTGGTGGCAGGTGGCCATCTGCTTCGTCATCGCCGTGTACTACGCCGCGGTGCTGGCCTGGGCCGTGAGCTACACCTTCTTCTCGCTCGACCGGGCATGGGGCTCCGATCCCGAGGCGTTCTTCTTCGGGGAGTACCTGCAGGCCGGTGAGGTCGAGGTCACCGCCGACGTGGTGCCCGGGGTGCTGGTGCCCCTCCTGATCGTCTGGCTCGCCGTCCTGGTGGTCATGGCCCTCGGCGTCCAGCGCGGGATCGGCGCCACCTCGCTGGTCTTCATCCCGGTGCTGGTGCTCGCCTTCCTCGTCCTGGTCGTGCAGGCGCTGCTGCTCCCGGGCGCAGGATCCGGCCTCGACGCACTGTTCACCCCCGACTGGGCGGCCCTCGCGGTGCCCTCCGTCTGGGCCGCCGCCTTCGGCCAGATCTTCTTCTCGCTGTCGATCGGCTTCGGCATCATGATCACCTACGCCTCGTACGTCGGCCGGCGCGAGGACATGACCGGCTCCGGCCTCGTCGTCGGCTTCTCCAACTCCGGTTTCGAGCTCCTCGCCGGCATCGGCGTCTTCGCCGCCCTCGGCTTCATGGCCCAGGCCGGCGGGGTCGGGGTGGACGAGGTCGCCAGCGGCGGGATCGGCCTCGCGTTCATCGCCTTCCCGACGATCATCAGCGAGGCGCCGGCCGGCGCCCTCCTCGGCGTCCTGTTCTTCGGTTCGCTCGTCATCGCCGGGATCACCTCGCTGAACAGCGTCATCGAGGTCGTAATCTCCGCCGTCCGCGACAAGTTCGACACCAGCCGGCTCACCGCGACCCTCGCGGTGGTCATCCCCACCGCGGTGCTCAGCCTGGTCCTCTTCAGCACCACGAGCGGCATCTACGTGCTCGACGTCGTCGACCACTTCGTCAACCAGTACGGCATCCTGGTCGTGGCGCTGATCAGCATGCTGGTCGTCGCCTGGGGGCTCCGGGCGCTGCCCCGGCTCGCCGAGCACCTCAACGTCCACGGCCGGCCCCGGGTCGGCACCGGCTGGCGGGTGCTCGTCAGCGTCGTCGCCCCGCTGGGCCTGGCCGTCGTGCTCGTCCTCGCGCTGCGGGACGACCTCGAAGCGCCCTACGGGGACTACCCCACCTGGCTCCTGGTCGGCTCCGGCTGGCTGGTGGTCGTCACGCTGCCGCTGGTGGGCTTCCTGCTCGCCCGGCTGAAGTGGCGCCCCGGAACCCATCTGGACGGGCCGCCGCCCGGCTCCGACCCCGCGGCTCCCCTCCACGCGGCCGGCGCGCCCGCCGGCACCGCGCGGCCCGGCGCCCGGCACGACGAGGGGGAGCCCCGATGAGCACCAGCGCGATCGTGATGATGCTGGTGGCGATGGTCGTCATCTGGGGCGGTCTCGCCCTGGCCGTCGCCTCCCTCCTGCACCACGGAGCCGTCGAGGACCGCCCCGAGGGGCCGCGCCGGGAGCCCTGACCGCCGCCGGGTCGCCCTCGCCGGGGCACCGCGTGCGGGACGGCACGGAGGACGTCGCCGGCCCGCGCCTCCGGCACCTCCTCGCCACCGGGCCGAACCCCATCCGCAGCGCCCCGCCGTCCGCCCGCAGGGGGTGTGCCCCGGGCACATCCCGGGCGCCGCCGACTGTGAGCCGGCCACCTGTCGCCGTCGTCCGAACGACCCCAGGATGTGACCCGGACCACGGCCGCACAGTCGCGCACGGAGGAGCCCTCGTGACATCCCGCAGACCCATCAGCTTGATCACCCTCGGCATCGCGGCGGCGCTGGCGCTGCAGGCGTCCCCGGCCACGGCCGCGCCCGGCGGCCCGGACGCGGGACCACGGCCGTGCACCGCGGACGACACCGTCGAGGTCCCCGGCGCGGAGCTCAGCGTCACCGCCTGCCTGCCCGACCTGACCACGGCGGGCCTGCAGGCGACCGCCCCCGGCCGGTACACCGACCCCGCCGACTGGACGGGCCTGCACGTGCCGGGCACCCGCAACCCGACCGGGGTGCCGGGCCTGCAGGTCGACGGCTACTTCCCGGACACCTCCACCACCAACACGCTGCACGGGTGGCGGCACGACAGCCAGTTCGTCCTCCGCATCCCGGACGACTGGAACGGCGGCCTCGTGGTGAGCGGCGCCCCCGGCACCCGCCGGCAGTACGCCTCGGACTTCCTGATCTCGGACTTCGTCCTGGCCCAGGGCTTCGCCTACGCCTCGACGGACAAGGGCAACAACGGCGTCGACTTCTACCGGGACGGCGTCGCGCCCGGTGACGCCGTCATGGAGTGGCACGACCGGGTCACCGAGCTCGCGGTCGCGGCCAAGGGCGCCATCCGTGAGCACCTCGGCCGGGCGCCGGAGCGGACCTACATGGCCGGCATCAGCAACGGCGGCTACCTGGTGCGGTGGCAGCTGGAGAACCGGGCCCACCTCTACGACGGCGGCGTCGACTGGGAGGGCACCCTATTCACCCCCGACGGCCCCAACCTCTTCACCTACCTGCCCACCGCGGTGCGGTACACGCTCGGGCAGGCGAGCGCCGAGGAGATGTACGCCGCCGGGTTCGCCCGCGGGTCCGAGCCGCTGTGGGAGTACCACCGGTCGGTGTACTGGGGCCTGACGCAGAAGACCTACCGGGCGGAGTTCGACCCGGGGTACGACCCGGCCTGCCCGGGGGCCACCGCCGGCACGACCCTGCCCGCGATCCTGGCGCCCTGCCCGAGCGACGCGGGCTACGACGCCTGGTTCGCCGACCCGCGCTCGCAGGCCGCGCACGACGCGCTGGCCCGGGTCAGCCTCACCGGGAAGATCAAGAAGCCGCTGCTCACCCTGCACGGGACCCTGGACACGCTGCTGCCCATCAGCACCGACAGCGACGTCTACGCCGAGATGATCGCCGACCGGAACCGGGACCGGCTGCACCGCTACTACCGCATCGAGGGCGGCAACCACGTCGACAGCCTGGTGCCGCTCGACCCGGCGCACCTGCGGCCGATGCTGCCCTGCTTCCGCACCGCCTTCGACGCGCTCACCGCGTGGGGCGAGGAGGGGGCGCAGCCGCCGGCGAGCACGACGGTCCCGCGCCCGGCCGGGGCCGGGACCGACCCGCTGCTGCTGGACACCTGCTCGCTCGGCTGACGCCTGCTCCGCGGGGGCCCGGGGGACGTCCTCCCGGGCCCCCGCGGGGTGCCCCGCTCAGCCGCCGGGCCGGACCGCCGTGGTGACCGCGGCCAGCACCGCGGGGTAGGCGTCGCGGGCCACCCGCCGCAGCTCGTCGTCGGTGCGGTCCTGGATCGGGTGCGGCACGAGCACGTGCGGCACCGCCAGGCCCAGCGCGCGCGACTGCGCGGTCGCGGCGTCGGCGAACTCGGACGAGGCGAGGAAGACCCCCACCACGCCCCGGGCCTCGAGGTCGGCGATGTCGTGCACACTGCACGACGTGCACGAGCCCTAGTCGGCCAGTGCCTCGATGACCACCTCGCAGTGGGTGGCGATCTCGTGCCGCAGGTCCACCGGCGCCGGCCGGGCGAACGTGGGCTTGCGGTAGCGCAGGGTGTGCACGCCGTCGGCCCGCAGCAGCGCCTCCAGCTCCTCGACGACGACGTCGCCGCGGCTCTTGGAGATGTCGAGCAGGCCGACCGTCCGGCCCTCCAGCGACGCCGGCCGCGCGGTCAGCGCGCGCTCCGCCGGCCGCCGCTCCGACGTCGGGTCGAGCAGCACCCGTGCCATCACGCCTCCTCGATCGGGACGGTGACCGGCGTGCTGCCGGTCGCGCCGCTGGCCCAGCCGCCGATGACGGCCGAGAACATGCCGGCCGGGCCGCCGGCGTAGGTGAGCAGGAGCCCGCCGGGCCGGAACTTCGGCAGCGGCCGGTCGAGCAGCGCGTCGGGCATGCCCTCGGCGATGCCGAGCGCGCCGCGCCGCAGCTCGTCGGGCTGCATGAGCAACAGCGGCTCGAGCTCGGCCAGCAGCCGCTCCCGGCCCCACCCGGCCTCCCGGAACACCCGGCCGTGCTCGGGGCCCAGCACGACGAGGGCGTCCATGCCGAGCGCGGCCTTGGGGTGCCCGACGGTGCGCAGCACCAGGGCGAGCGTGCGGGCCAGCGACTCCGGCGTCCGGCTGAGCTGGTCGAGGAAGGGGACGAGCCCGGCGCCGGCGAAGACGGTGAGCGCCGAGCCGGGGACGCCGCGGGACTCCGCGAGCGGAGGGAACGGGCGCAGGCCGTCGTCGGCCTCGGCGAAGCACCAGCCGACCTTGCCGGGGTTGCCGAGGGTGGCGCGGTCGACCTCGCCGGGGCGCCCGCCGCCGACGTTGCGCACGACGAGCTGCAGCGCGCGGCCGATGGTGGCGTTGGCCCGGTTGCCCTGGCCGAGCACGTTGATGCCGGAGTTCATCCGCAGCCGGCGGGTGACCGGGCCGTTCACCACGAGCACGGGCCCCGCCGACCAGGTGGTGGCCAGCACGCCGTGCAGGGCGAACTCGTCGCGGCAGGCGGCCTCGACCGCGGCCAGCACCACCGGCAGGTGCTCGGGCAGGCACCCGGCCAGCACGGCGTTGACCGCGACCTTCTCCACCGTGCACTCGACGAGGTCGGGCGGGACGACGGCGACCACCTCGTCCGGTGCCCGGCGCGTGCCGCCGAGCATCCGCAGCACCCGCTCCTCGGTGGGCGGCACGCAGGGCAGGCCGTCGCTCCAGCCGCGGTCGTACACCGCCTCGACGTCGTCCTCCAGGTCGGCGAGTTCGACCCGGCGGGCGCTGAGCACCGCGCCGCCGTAGCGGCGGGCCAGCTCCTCCTCGACGCCCCACTCCACGCTGCGCGACCCGCACCCGGGCCGGTGCTCGGGCAGGCCGGGACCGAGGTCCTCGACACCGGTGAGGGTCTCCCAGGCGCTGCGCAGCCAGCCCTCGACGCGGCCGGTCTCGGCGCCGCCGTCGACCCGCAGCAGCGTGGGCACCGTCTCGATGCGCAGCCGCCAGCTGATCTCCAGCTCGCGGTCGTCGGTGACGGGCAGCCCGGCCGGGAAGGCGGGGTCGTCCTGGCTGACGACGGTGAGCGCTCCTGCGCCGGCCAGCTGCTGGAGCACGGGCTCGACCAGAGCACACGTGGGGCAGTCGCGCTTCACGACCGCCACGAGACCGTCGGGCACCGCTGCCACCGCTCGACTCTGACACGCATGTCAACACGCCCCTGGCCAGCCGTCCCGCCGTCGGCCAGAGTGACCCCCGTCACCCGACCGAGGGAACGGAGCCGCCGTGATCGAGAACGCCTTCTACACGCCCGAGGTGCAGGGCGCCTACGAGCTGCACTCGCTCGGCGGCTTCGACCTGGAGGAGGGCGGGCGCATCCCCGACCTGCGGATGGCCTACGCCACCTACGGCGAGCTCAGCGCGGCGAAGGACAACGCGATCCTCATCCCCACCTGGTTCAGCGGCACCCACGCCACCTGGGAGCAGACCTACATCGGCCCCGGCCGTGCGCTCGACCCCTCCCGCTGGTTCATCGTCGTGGTGAACCAGATCGGCAACGGGCTGTGCACCTCCCCGCACAACACCGACGACGACGAGATCGCCATGTCGCGTTTCCCGAAGGTGCGCATCGGCGACGACGTCCGGGCACAGCAGCAGCTGGCCGCCGAGCTGTTCGGCATCGAGCGGTGGGCGCTGGTGGTCGGCGGGTCGATGGGCGCGCAGCAGACCTACGAGTGGGCCGTGCGCTTCCCGGAGCAGGTGCTGCGTGCCGCGCCCATCGCCGGCACGGCGCAGAACACCCCGCACGACTTCCTGTTCACCCGCACGCTCATGGACGCCATCACCTCCGACCCCGGCTGGAACGGCGGGGAGTACCGCTCGAACGCCGACGTCGCCGACGGCCTGCGCCGGCACGCCGACATCTGGGCCGTGCTGGGGCTGTCCACGGAGTTCTGGAAGACCGAGTACTGGCGGACCATCGAGATCCCCGACGTCACCTGGTCGACGTTCGAGGAGTTCCAGGAGCGGTTCGTGCAGGCCACGTTCCTGGCGATGGACCCCAACGCGCTGCTCACCATGGGTTGGAAGTGGCAGCGCGGCGACGTCACCCGGTTCACCGGCGGCGACCTCGGCGAGGCACTGGGCCGGATCACCGCGAGGACCTTCGTCATGCCGATCGACGAGGACATGTTCTTCCCCGTCCGCGACTGCGCCGCCGAGCAGGCGCTCATCCCGGACAGCGAGCTGCGCGTGCTGCCGAGCATCGCCGGCCACTTCGGGCTGTTCGGCTTCGAGAAGACCTACCTCGACGAGGTCGACCGCAACCTCACCGAGCTGCTGGAGGCCCGGGTCTGACCAGCGGGCGGGCGGCGTCCCGGCGCCGCCCGCCCGCCGGGGGCATCAGGCGGGGACGAGCTCCGACCGGTGCGGCAGGACGGCGGCCGGCCGCCGGAAACCGCGCGCGAGCAGGTAGACCGCGAGGGCGATCTCCCATGCGGCGACCGGGACGGCGCCGAGCATGCCCCACACCGAGACCTGCTCGTAGACGCCGAACAGCACCGCCGTCGACGAGGCGAACACGAGCGGGCCGCCGACGAGGCCGAGCACGGCGATCGGCCGGGGCGCGAGCCGGCCGCGGTACACGAGCGTGGCGAGCAGCAGCGTGTTGACGCCGATGACGAGGCCGGGGCCGACGAGGAACGTCGCGTCGTGCAGCGCGACCAGGCCCTGCGCGACCGAGGCGCCCTCGGCGCCGGCGGCGTCCTGTCGCAGGGTCACGACGGCCAGGACGGCGACGATCCCGACGCTGATGACGGCGGCCTCGAGCAGGCGGCCGGCCACGTAGCCCAGCGCCAGCGCGCGGCCGTGCCGCTCGACGACCGGGAAGGCCGTCACGGCGGTGCCGATGACGGCCGCGGCGAGCACCACCTCGAGGAGCGCCCCCCACAGCACCTGCGTGTCCGCGCCCGGGCCGAGCACGTAGCCCGGGTCGCCGAGCAGCGGCTGGTACAGCGCGAGGGCGGCGACCGCGGCGACCGCCGCGACCAGGAAGAACACGCCGGTGACGGCGGCGGCTGTGCGGGAGTCCCGCATGGACGACCAGCTCCTCTGCTCCGTGGTGTACGGCGTACACCTGTGATGCGGAACGTTAGGTGTACGCTGTACACCTGTCAAGGAGGGGAGTTCCGGATGGCGCGGGAGCCGCTGACCCGGGAGCGGGTGCTCCGGGCCGCCGTCGAGCTGGCCGACACGTCCGGCCTCGACGCGGTGAGCATGCGTGCGCTCGCGCAGGTGCTCGGGGTCGTGCCGATGGCCCTCTACAAGCACGTCGCGAACAAGGACGAGCTGCTCGACGGGATGGTCGACGTCGTCATCGGCGAGTTCGAGGCGCCCGACCCGGCGCTGGCCTGGCCCGACGCCGTCCGGGCGTGGCTGCTCTCCGCCCGCCGGGCGGTGCTCCGGCACGGCTGGGCGCGGCGGGCCATCGAGTCCCGCACCCGGCGCACGCCGGCCGTGCTCGGGTACATGGACGCCGTCGCCGGCACCTTCCGCCGCGGCGGGCTCTCGGTCGACCTCACCCACCACGTGATGCACGCGCTCGGCAACCGCATCTGGGGCTTCAGTCCCGAGCTGTTCGACGCGCCGGCCGACCCGTCGGCGCCGGCGCCCACCGCGGAGCAGCAGCAGGCGATGGCGGAGGAGTTCGGCCGGCGCTTCCCGCACGTCCTGGAGATCGCCACGGCGGCGACCGGCGGGGACCTGTCCGCCGTCGGCGGGGGGTGCGACGAGCAGTTCGAGTTCGAGTTCGCCCTGGACCTGCTGCTCGACGGCGTCGCGCGGCTGCACGGACGCGGGTGGCGCTCCGCCTGAGCGGCCACCCGGCCTCACCGGGGGCGGTGCTCCTCCCGCGCCCGCTCGACCTCCGGCGCGGCCTCCTCGAGCACGTCGGCGAGGTCGCGCAGCCGCTCCGCCACCCGGGCGCCGAGCGGGGTGAGCGCGTACTCGACGCGCGGCGGGATGGTGGTGACGACGTCGCGGCTCACCATGCCGTCGCGCTCGAGGGCCTGCAGCGTCTGCGACAGCATCTTCTCGCTCACCCCGTCGACCCGGCGGCGCAGCGCGTTGAACCGGTAGCCGCCCTCGTGCAGCGCCAGCAGGGTCAGCGACGCCCACTTGGCGGTGACGTCCTCGAACGCCGAGCGGGAGGTGCAGTCGCGCGCGAAGACGTCGGCGACCAGCGCGGGGGAGGGGCCCGGCTCGCTCATGGGGGCAGCGTAGGACCACCGGCGGAATGGAGGGCACTTTCCGTCGGTTAGCGCCTTCGACCGAGTCACCCATCGAGGGAGCCCGCCCCCATGACCACCTACGCCGTCACCGGAGCCACCGGCCACCTCGGCCGCCGCGCCGTCGAGGAGCTGCTCGACCGCGGCGTGCCCGCGGCCGACGTCGTCGCCCTCGCCCGCCGTCCCGAGGCCGCGGCCGACCTGGCCGGCCGCGGCGTGCAGGTCCGGCACGCCGACTACGCGCAGCCGGCGACGCTGCCCGCCGCGCTGGCCGGCGTCGACCGGCTGCTGCTGGTCTCCGGCAGCGAGGCCGGGCAGCGGGTCGCCCAGCACACCGCCGTCGTCGAGGCGGCCGCGGGGGCCGGCGTGCAGCGGATCGTCTACACCTCGATCGCGCACGCCGACACGTCCACGAACCCGCTCGCCCCCGAGCACCGCGAGACCGAGGCGGTGCTCGGCCGCTCCGGCGTGCCGGCGACGGTGCTGCGCAACAGCTGGTACGCCGAGAACTACGCCGCGCAGGTCGACCAGTACCTGGCCACCGGCGAGGTCCTCGGCGCCGCGGGCGACGGCCGGGTCTCGGTCGCCGCCCGTGAGGACTTCGCCGTCGCCGCCGCGGCCGCGCTGCTCGCCGACACCGACGGCGGCGTCCACGAACTCGGCGGGCCCGGCGTCACCCTTGCCGACCTCGCCGCTGCGGTCACCGAGGTGACCGGCACGCCCGTGACCTACCGCGACCTGCCGGTGGACGAGTACGCCGCCGCGCTGCGGTCCGCCGGGCTCGACGAGGGGACGGCGGGCTTCGTCGCCGGCATCGACGCCTCGATCGCCCGCGGCGACCTCGACACCGGCGACGCCGACCTCACCGCCCTGCTCGGCCGCCCGGCGACCTCGCTGGCCGACGCCCTGCGCGCGGCCCGCGGCTGAGCCCGGACGCGGCCGCCCGGGCCCGGCCCCGGGCGGGCGCGGGCGCCCCCCGCGCCCGCCCCGGGGCGCGGGGGGCTTACGCCATCTAACAAGCACTGGGGTTTTTTTGGGC
>NZ_JBJGYL010000012.1:0-135780 GCF_054049975.1 Geodermatophilus sp. SYSU D01119
CCCGGCCGGGGGCGCGCCGCGGCCAGACGGGCGCCACCCCGGCCGCCGTGGGGGTGGGGGGGGGGGGGGGGGGCCGCCCCCCCCCCCCCCCCCCCCCCTCCGCCGTTGACGGGGCGAGGAGGTGCGGAGATGACGACGCACGACACCGCCGGCCGACGGCGACCGAGGCTCCCGCGGCCCGACCGGCAGTCCGGTCTGGTCGTGGCGATGACCGTCGCCCTGGCGGCGCTCGCGGTCGTCGTCGGCCTGCCCTACGCCTCGGCCCCCGCCGCCAGTGACACCCTGCAGCTGCCCTGGTGGCTGCTCGCGGCCTGCTTCGCCGCGACGGAGGCGTGCGTCCTCCACATCCAGACCAAGCGCGAGGCGCAGACCGTCTCCATCAGCGAGCTCGCGCTCGTGCTCGGCCTCTTCTACGCCCAGCCGGCCGACCTGCTGCTGGGCCACCTGCTCGGCTCCGCCGCCATCCTGCTGCTGCACCGGCGGTCCTCGGCGCTCAAGACCGTGTGGAACCTGGCCGCCCTGGCCCTGCAGGTGGCCGTCGCGGTCGCCGTGTTCCACGTCGTCGCCGGCGCCCACGGCGAGACCCACTGGCTCGCCTGGCTGGGGGCGTACGCCGGCTGCCTCGGCGCCAACCGCGTGAGCGTGCTCGCCGTGGCCCTCGTGCTGGCCGTGTACGACGGCGGGTTCCGGCCGCTCGCGGTCCTGCGCGACGTCGTCACGGGTGATCCCGCCTCCCCCCTGGTCGTCACCCTGGGCCTCGTCGCGGTCACCAGCCTCGCCGCGGCGCCCGAGGCCGGGGTGCTCCTCCTGGTCATGGGCTGCGGGCTGCTGCTGGGGTACCGGGCCTACGCGGCGCTGTCCGACCGGCACCTCAGCCTCGAGCGGCTGTACCGGTTCACCCAGGCGATCTCCAGCTCCCCGGAGGTGGACGAGGTCCTCGGCAACGTGCTCGCCGAGGCCCGAGACCTCCTGCACGCCGACCGCGCGGAGATCGTCTTCGTCGCCGCGGCCGACGCCGCAGTGGCCCGCGTGCGGCTCGGCGCCAGCGGGCGCCTCTCGCGCTCGGAGGACGCGCGGGGTCCCGAGGACGGGTGGCTCCTGGGCACCGTGGTGACCGACGGCGAACCGCTGCTGCTCCCCCGCGGGACGCGCGAGCAGCCCGCCCGGGGATGGCTGGACGTCCACGGCGCCCGGGACGGGATCGCCGTCCCGCTGCGCGGCGGCGCCGGCGTCCTCGGCGCCCTCGTGGTCACCGACCGGCTCGGCGAGGTGCGCTCCTTCGAGGAGGGCGACGTCCTCCTCCTGGAGACCGTGGCCAACCACGCCAGCGTCGCCCTGCAGAACGGTGAGCTGGTCTCCCAGCTCCGGCACGAGGCGATGCACGATGCGCTCACCGGGCTCCCCAACCGGGCCGCGCTGCAGCGGCGGCTGGGCACCGTCCTCGACGACGTGGCCGACGGCCGCACCACCGGCGCGGCGATCATGATCCTCGACCTGGACGGCTTCAAGGACGTCAACGACACCCTCGGCCACCAGCAGGGCGACCTGCTCCTGATCGAGGTCGGTGAGCGCCTGTGCACGGCCGTCGGCGCCTCCGGGCTGGTGGCCCGGCTGGGCGGCGACGAGTTCGCCGTGCTGCTCGAGGACGCCGACGAGGTCCGTGCCACCTCGATCGGACGGCGCGTCCTCCGGTCGCTGGAGCACCCGATCGCCCTGGAGGGCATGGCGGTCGAGGTCGGCGGCTCCCTCGGCCTGGCTCTGGCCCCCTCCCACGGGAGCGACCCGGCGGTGCTGCTGAAGCGCGCCGACGTCGCCATGTACGCCGCCAAGTCCTCCGGCAGGGGTCTGCAGGCCTACGACGCCGCCCTCGACTCCACCGACGTCAGCCGGCTCTCGCTCGTGGCGGAGCTGCGCACGGCGCTGAGCACCGGCGGGGTGCAGCTCTACGTGCAGCCGCAGGCGCGCACCGGCGACGGCGAGGTCCGCAGCGTGGAGGCGCTGGTGCGCTGGGAGCACCCCGAGCGGGGTCGCATCTCCCCCGACGAGTTCATCCCCGTCGCGGAGCGCAGCGGCCTGATCGGGCCCCTGACGACGCAGGTCCTGGACCAGTCCCTCGCGGCGGTCGCCGACTGGCGCCGCCGGGGGGTGGACCTGAGCATCGCGGTCAACCTGTCCAGCCGCAGCCTCCTCGACGCCGACCTGGTCGACGAGGTGTCCCGGCTCCTGCGCCGGCACACCGTTCCGCCGGACCGGCTGACGCTCGAGGTCACCGAGAGCTCGGTCATGGTCGACCCCGCCCGCGCCACCGCCCTGCTGCACGAGCTGCGGGCGCTCGGAGTCCGCCTCTCGGTCGACGACTTCGGTACCGGCTACTCGTCGCTGTCCTACCTCCAGCGGCTCCCGGTCGACGAGGTCAAGATCGATCGCAGCTTCGTCACCGGACTCCAGGACCGCGGCGGGGACGCCGCCATCGTCCGAGCGATCGTCGACCTCGGCCGACACCTCGGTCTCGAGGTGGTCGCCGAGGGCGTCGAGGACCAGCGGACCTGGGACCTGCTGGCGGACATGGGCTGCCACATCGTCCAGGGGTGGCACCTCGGGCGGCCGATGCCGGCCACCGCCCTCGTCCCGTGGCTGGACGAGCGGCAGTCCGCGCGCCGGCCCTACGCCGGCCTCCGGCTGGCCTGAGCCCGCGAGCCCACGGCACGGCCGGGCCGGTCGCCGGAGGGCTCAGCCGAGGGCCAAGCCGTGCTCGGCCAGCGCCTCGTCGAGGAGGCGCAGCGCCTTCGGACCGACGCCGTGCAGCGCGGCCAGCGACGACCGCGGCACCCCGGTCAGCTGGTCCAGGCGGGTGTAGCCGGCCAGCTCCAGGGCGGCGGTGGCCGGCCGGCCGATGCGCGGCAGGGAGTCCAGCGGCGTCATGCCGCGGAGGCTAGCCCCGGACGGCGCGCACCAGCCCCCGGACCGCGAGCACCGCGGCACCCGCGCCGGCCAGCCACGGCCCGGCGGTGACGAGCGGGTCGAGCACCTGGTGCCGGACGTCGGAGCGCCCGGTCCGGGAGCTCAGCCCGCCGTGGGTGGTCTCCGCGCTCAGCCCCGTCGCGGGCGGCACCGGCCGGCCCGAGACGAGCTGCCGCAGGGTGCTCCCCCACGCGTCGAGACGGTCGCCGACCACCAGCAGCACCCAGTGGGCGAGCCGGCCCTCGCTGAAGCGGGCGTAGGCGAACCGGCGCACCGCCCCGGACACCCCGTGCAGCGGCTGGGCGGTGCCGAACACCGGCGTCACGAAGGCGTGCTCGATCGAGTGCTCGCGGCCCTCGCTGCCGGGCTGCCGCTCGGGGAAGTCCCAGCGGGCGCCGGTGTCGGCCGGGTACTGCAGCTTCGGGTACGACGGCCGGTCGGCGGGGTCGAGGTCGACGCCCCAGCCGGGGATCCGGGCGCGCAGCTCCTCCCGGCTCGGGGTCGGCGTCCGCTTGTCGCGGACGTAGGCACTCGGGATCTCGGACTCGGTCACGGGGAGCTCCTCAGGCCGCGTCGGGGACGATGACCGGCTTGATGCAGCCGTCGAGCTTGCTGGAGAACACGTGGTAGGCCTCGGCGATGTGCTCGAGCGGGAACCGGTGGGTGACCACCTCGCGCGGGGTCAGGTGGCCGTTGCGCACGTGCTCGAACATCCGCGGCCACTGCCGCTTCACCGGCGTCTGGTTCATCCGCAGCGTGAGGCCCTTGTTCAGCGCGTCGCCGAACTTCACCGCGTTCGGGATCGGCCCGTAGGCGCCGACCACCGAGACGGTGCCGCCCTTCCGCACGCCGTCGATCGCCCAGTTCAGCGCCACCGGTGAGCCGCCCTGCAGCTTGAGCTTCGTGCCCGTCACCTGCTGCAGGAAGTTGCCGTCGGCCTCCGCGCCCGCCGCCTCGATGACGACGTCGGCGCCGAGGTGGTCGGTCTGCTTCTTCATCTCGAGGACGACGTCGTCGACCTCGTCGTAGTCCAGCGTCTCGGCGTGGGCCATCGTGCGGGCCTTCTCCAGCCGCTCCTGCAGGTGGTCGACGACGATCACCCGCCCGGCGCCCATCAGCCACGCCGACTGCGCGGCCACCAGCCCGACGGGCCCGGCCCCCAGGACGACGACGGTGTCGCCCTCGGCGATCTCGCCGAGCTGGGCGCCGAAGTAGCCGGTCGCGGCGGCGTCGGTCAGGCAGACGGCGTCCTCGTCGTGCATCCACTCGGGGATCCGCACCGGGCCGACGTCGGCGAAGGGCACGCGCACGAACTGCGACTGGCCGCCGTCGTAGCCGCCGGTGGTGTGCGAGTAGCCGTAGATCGCGCCGACGGCCGTCGCGTTCGGGTTCACGTTGTGGCAGTTGGAGTACAGCCCGCGGGCGCAGAACCAGCACGAGCCGCAGAAGATGTTGAACGGCACCATCACCCGGTCGCCGACCGACAGGTTCTGCACCGACGGGCCGACCTGCTCGACCACCCCGATGAACTCGTGGCCGAAGGTGTGCCCGACCCGGGTGTCCGGCAGCAGCCCGTGGTAGAGGTGCAGGTCGGAGCCGCAGATCGCGGCGAGCGTGACCCGCACGATCGCGTCGTTCGGGTGCTCGATCCTCGGCATGTCCTTGTCCTCGACCCGGACCTTGTACGGGCCTCGGTAGACCATCGCGCGCACGCGGCGCCCCTCTCGCTCGCACCGGGACCGGTCACCGGCGTCCCCGCAGGCGTGCCCGCGGTCCGGAGCCGGGAAACGGGCCGGTCCGTCCGGCCCGGCCCGGCCCGGCGGAAGCCAGGCGGGCCCGGCGGCGTTGCCCGGGCGTGAGCGAGCCGCGGGACGTCGACGTCGTGGTCATCGGCGCGGGCCAGGCCGGCCTGAGCACCGCGTACCACCTGGCCCGGCAGGGGTTCGCCCCCGGCAGCGGCTTCGTCGTCCTCGACGGCGACGCCGCGCCCGGCGGCGCCTGGCAGCACCGCTGGCCCTCGCTCACCCTGGCCACCACGCACCGGGTGCACGAGCTGCCCGGCCTGCCCTTCGAGCCGGCGTCGGAGGACCTCCCCGCCGCCGAGGCCGTGCCCGCCTACTTCGCCGAGTACGAGCGGCGCTTCGCCCTGCCCGTCGAGCGGCCGGTGCGGGTGTCGGCGGTCCGCCGCACGGACGACGGGCGGTTCGCCGTCGAGACCGATCGGGGCACCTGGCGGGCGCGCGGCCTGGTGAACGCCACCGGCACCTGGACCCGCCCGTTCGTCCCCCGCTACCCCGGCCAGGAGACCTTCCGCGGCCGGCAGCTGCACACCGTCGGCTACCGCGGCGCGGAGGAGTTCGCCGGGCGGTCGGTGGTGGTCGTCGGCGGCGGCGCGTCGGCGGTGCAGCTGCTCGGCGAGATCGCGCCCGTCGCCCGCACCACCTGGGTCACCCGACGCCCGCCGGTCTGGCGCGAGGGCCCCTTCGGCGAGGAGCAGGGCCGCGAGGCGGTCGCCCGGGTGGAGGCCGCGGTCCGCGCGGGCCGGATGCCCGGCAGCGTCGTCGGCGTCACCGGGCTCGTGGTCACCCCGTGGGTGCGCCGCGCCCTCGACGACGGCGTCCTCACCCGGCTGCCGGTGTTCGACCGGATCACCCCCGACGGCGTCGCGTGGGACGACGGCCGGACCGTGGCCGCCGACGTGATCCTCTGGGCCACCGGCTTCCGCGCGGCCGTGGGCCACCTGGCCCCGCTGCGGCTGCGCACCCGCGACGGCGTCATCCCGATCGAGGGCACCACCGCCGTCGACGAGCCACGGCTGCAGCTGGTCGGCTACGGCCCGAGCGCGAGCACGATCGGCGCCAACCGGGCCGGCCGGAGCGCGGCGGTGGCACTGCGCCGGCAGCTCGCCGCGGACCTGCCCCGCAGCGCCTGACCGCAGCGCCTGACCGGGTCCTCCCCCGGCGCCGGATGGGGGACGGTCCAGGGTCGGGCCGGGGGTCCTCCCCGATGTGCCCGGCACCCCCGGACCGGGAGGGTCCTCGCCATGACCTCGCAGCCCTCCCTCCCCCGGCGGTGACGCCGTGATCGTCGCCACCGACCTCACCAAGCGCTACGGCGACCGGGTCGCCGTCGACGGCGTCTCCTTCACCGTCCGCCCCGGCCACGTGACCGGCTTCCTCGGCCCGAACGGCGCCGGCAAGTCGACGACGATGCGGATGGTGATCGGCCTGGACCGGCCCACCTCCGGTACGGTCACCGTCGACGGCGCCCGCTACGCCGACTCCCCCGCCCCGCTGCGCGCGGTCGGCGCGCTGCTCGAGGCCCGGGCGCTGCACCCGGGCCGCACCGCCCGCGCGCACCTGCGCTGGCTGGCCGCCAGCAACGGCATCCCGACCAGCCGGGTGGAGGAGGTGCTCGGCCTCGTCGGGCTCGAGGCGGTCGCCGGCCAGCGGGTGGGCCGCTTCTCCCTCGGCATGGGCCAGCGGCTCGGCATCGCCGCGGCGCTGCTCGGCGACCCGCCCGTCGTCGTCCTCGACGAGCCGGTCAACGGCCTCGACCCGGAGGGCATCCGCTGGGTGCGCACCCTCGCCCGCAGCCTCGCCGCCGAGGGCCGCACGGTGCTGGTCTCGAGCCACCTGATGTCGGAGATGGCGCTGACCGCCGACCACCTCGTGGTCATCGGCCGCGGCCGGGTGCTCGCCGACTGCCCGATGCCGCAGTTCATCGCCGAGCACGCGGCGTCCTTCGTCCGGGTGCGCAGCCCCCGCGCCGGGCAGCTCGCCGAGCTGCTGCGCCGCTCCGGGGCCGACGTCACCCGCGACGGCGACGAGCTGCACGTGCAGGGCGTCGACGCCGCCACCACCGGCGAGCTCGCCGCCGGCGCCGGGCTGGCGCTGCACGAGCTCGGCCTCGTCACCTCCTCGCTCGAGGAGGCCTTCATGACCCTGACCGCCGGCAGCGTCGAGTACTCGGCCGCCCGCCCCGCCGCTCCCCAGACCGAGGTGACCCGGTGACCGCACCGACCCTGACCGCGCCCCGCACCGCCGCCGCGCCCGCCCGCGCGGGGCTCGGCCGCGCTCTGCACGCCGAGTGGATCAAGCTCTGGACCGTGCGCTCGACCGGCTGGTCGGTGGCGGCGATGGTCGCCCTCGGCGCCGGCCTGACCACGCTGGTCTGCGCGCTCATCGCCCCCGACCTCGCCTCGGGCGCGGAGAACGAGCCGGTCGGCGCCTTCATCACCTGGGGCCTGCTGTTCGCTCAGGTCACCGCCGTCGTCCTCGGGGCGCTCGCGGTCACCGGCGAGTACGGCACCGGGATGATCCGGGCGACGCTGGCCGCCACCCCGCGCCGCGGCACGGTCCTCGTGGCCAAGGCGGTCGTGCTCAGCGCCGTCCTGTTCGTCGCCGGCGTCGTCACCGCGACGCTCGGCTGGCTCGGCGGCAACGCCTTCCTGTCGGCCGAGGGCATCGGGATCGGCCTGGGCGACGACGGCATGCTGCGCTCGCTGCTGGGCTCCGGGCTCTACATGGCCGGCCTCGGGCTGCTGGCCATGGGCGCCGGGCTGCTGCTGCGCTCGACCGCCGCGGTCGTGTCGGTGGTGCTCGCGGTGGTGTTCCTGGTCGGCAACCTGGTGATGCTGCTGCCGGGCGCGCTCGGCGAGTGGCTGACCAAGCTGATGCCGGGCAACGCGGGCTCGCGGATCGCGATGCCGGAGTCGTTCAACCCGGTGCTGCTCGAGCCGTGGACCGGGTTCGCCGTCTTCGCCGCCGAGGTCGCCGTCGTCCTGGTCGCCGGGGCGCTGGTCTTCACCCGCCGCGACGCCTGAGGGTCCCCGACCCGCCCGTGCTCTGCCCGCGCACCGTGGGCAGAGCACGGGCGTGCACAGTGGAGGGGTGACCTCCCCCGACCCGACCGCCCTCGGCCGCGAGCGCGCCGCCGCCCTGATCGACCGCCTGGAGGCCGGCGACGGCCCCGGCGCCGACGCCGTCCTCGCCGAGGTGGACGAGGTCCGCGACCTGGTCTACGTCGGCGCCGCGCTCACGTCGCTGGCCCGCAGCGAGGGCCGCTCGCTCCCGCCGGCCCAGCGGGCGCAGGCCAACACCCGCCAGCTCAACCTGGGCACCGTCCGCGACGCCGCCCGCAACGACCCCGCCGCCCTGCGGGTGTGGCTGCGCCGCTCGGGCGAGGAGCTGCTCCTGCTGCGGTCGCTGCGCGCAGCGGCCGACTCGATCGCCGGCTGAGGCTCAGGCGGGGACGGGCGCGGTCCGCGGCTCCAGGTGCACCCCGGCGATCATGCAGCGCACCGAGCCGCCGGCCAACTCCACGGTCGGCACCGCGACCGGCAGCAGCCGCGCGGAGGCCTCCACCACCGCCCGCTGCTCCCGCGTCAGGCTCGCCGCCGCCCGGGCCGACAGCGCCAGCACCGGCCCGTCGCTGCCCTGCACCTCCAGGGCGTTGCCGGCGAACTCCCCCACCTGCGCGGCGGTGAGCGGGACGACGGTGCGCCCGCCGTCGGCGAGCCGCGCGGCGAGCCGGGAGCGCTCGGCGGCCGACGGCAGCAGCTCGAGGCCCGCCAGCGCGTACTCGCCGGCCACGCTCATCAGCACGTTGGTGTGGTAGACCGCGCGGCCGCTCGCGTCGACGGCGTCGAACACGACCGCCTCGTAGCCGAACCCGCGGCAGAACCGGTCGAGCGCGACCGGGTCCACCCGCCGCGACCGGGCCACGTAGGCCACCCGCGCGACGTGGTCGAGCACCATCGCCCCGGTCCCCTCGAGGAAGACGCCGTCGTGCTCGAGGCCGGAGAGGTCGACCACCTCGTGCACGCGGTAGGCGGCCTTGAGGAACTCGACGACGTCACCGCGCCGCTCCCGCCGCCGGTTCTCCGCGTACATCGGGAACAGCGCCACCCGCCCGTCGGCGTGGGTGGACAGCCAGTTGTTCGGGAAGACGCTGTCGGGCCGGTCGGGCTCCGGGTCGTCGAACAGGTGCACCCGCACGCCGGCGTCGGTGAGCGCGTCGGCCAGCGCCGTCACCTCGTCGTGGGCCCGGCGGGCGAGCACCGCCGGGTCCTCCCCCACCGCCTCCGCCTGGAAGGCGTTGTCGGCGAGGGTGAGCGGGTTGGGCCGGAAGGCGTGCGGCCGCACCAGGACGACGGCCGCGGGCGCCTGACCGGACGCGCTCACGAACCGATCGGCAGGAGCGCGGTGAGCATGCCGAACAGGTCCTTGGGGTCCTCCGGCTCGGCGACGAGGTCGATGTCGTCGACCCACGGCGTGCCGCGCACCGCGTCGCGGACGTAGCGCAGCGCCGACAGGTCCTCGATCGCGAAGCCGACCGAGTCGAACAGCGTCACCTGCGACGCCGAGGAGCGCCCGGGCCGGCGGCCGGCGACGACCTCCCACAACTCGGTCACCGGGAAGTCGGCCGGCACGGCCTGGATCTCGCCCTCGACGCGGGTCTGCGGCGGGAACTCGACGAACACCTCGACGTCGTCGCGCAGCAGGATCGTCGGGTCGAGCTCGGTCTTGCCGGGGCAGTCGCCGCCGATGGCGTTGAGGTGCATGCCCGGCTCGATCCACTCGTCCTGCAGGACGGTGGCGCGGGCCTTGTCGGCGGTGCAGGTGGTGACGACGTCGGCGCCGCGGACCGCCTCGCGCCCGGAGGCGGCGATCGTCACGTCGAAGCCCAGCGGCGTCAGGTTGCGGGCGAGCTTGGCCATGGCGGCCGGGTCGGTGTCCCAGACCGTGACCTCGGAGATGCCCAGCGCGGCGCGCATCCCGAGCGCCTGGAACTCCGCCTGGCTGCCGGCGCCGATGAGCGCCAGGCGCCGGGAGTCGGGCCGGGCGAGGTGGCGGGCGACCATCGCCGACATGGCGGCCGTGCGCAGCGCCGTCAGCAGGGTCATCTCGGCGAGGAAGACCGGGTAGCCGTTGTGCACGTCGGCCAGGGCGCCGAACGCGGAGACGGTCTGGTAGCCGCGGGCGGGGTTGCTCGGGTGCCCGTTGACGTACTTGAAGGCGTAGGTCTCGCCGTCGCTGGTGGGCATGAGCTCGATGACGCCGAACGGCGTGTGGCTGCCGACCCGGGCGATCTTGTCGAAGGACTCCCAGCGGGCGAAGTCCTGCTCGATGTACCGGGAGATGCCGTCGATGATCCGCTCGGGCCCGGTCTCGGCCGTCCAGCGGACCATGTTGCGCACGTCGACGAAGAGCGTCATGCGCAGAAGGTAGGGCTGGGCGATCTGCACACACAATGAGCGATGAGCGCGCGTTGTGCGCAGACTCTGGTCAGTCTGCGGTGATCACTCGTACATTCTGTACATGGCGGACCTGAGCGAGCTCGACCGGCGCCTCCTCTCGGCCCTCCGGGAGGACGGCCGGGCCCCGGTGGCCGAGCTCGCGCGCCGGCTCGGCGTCACCCGCGCGACCGTGACCAGCCACCTCGACCGGCTCGTCGCCGAGGACGTCATCGTCGGGTTCACCGTCCGGGTGCGCGACGAGGCGACGGCCGGCGGGGTCCGCGGGGTCTCGCTCATCGAGGTCGAGGGCCGCTCCACCGACGAGGTGATCCGGCGGCTGCGCGGCTTCCCGGAGATCGAGTCGATGCACTCGACCAACGGGGCGTGGGACCTCGTCGCCGAGCACCGGACCGCCGACCTCGTCGAGTTCGACCGGCTGCTCAACCGCATGCGGTCGGTGCCCGGGGTGATCAACAGCCAGACGAGCCTGCTGCTGACCTCCGTGCTGCGCTGAGCGCTCAGGCCCGGGTGGCCCCCCGGGCCAACGGCAGGCCCACCACCAGCACGCCGGCCACCAGCACGTAGCTCCACGGCAGCCCGACGCCGGCCGCGAGCAGGCCGAGCGCCAGCGCGCCGACCGCGGTGCCGGCGTCGAAGGAGGCGTTCCACATCGCGCTCGCCGCCGTCGACCCGCCCTCCCCGGCCCGGGCGAAGGCGGTGACCAGCGTCAGGTTCTGCACCGCGCCGTAACCCGCGCCGAACACCGCCGCCCCGGCCAGCACCCACCCCGCGCCGGCGCCGAGGCCCAGCGCCACCAGCGCCAGCCCGGCCGCGGCGACGAGCAGCCCCGCCGGCAGCAGCAGGCGGGTGCCCACCCGGTCGGCGAGCAGGCCCGCCCGCCAGCGGGTGACCGCGCCGGTCGCGCCGAAGACCAGCAGCGCCGCCGTCGCGAGGACGCCGTCGGGCCGCTCGATCGGCAGGAAGGTCACCAGGCCGCCGCCGGCGAGGGTGACCAGCAGCAGCACCGCCGACGGCGCCAGGGCCGCGCGGACGGCGGCCCGCGAGGACCCGCCGGCGGCGCCCTGCCAGTGCACCGACCGGGCGAGCACCGGCACCAGCGGCAGCGCCAGCACCGGGGAGGCCGACAGCCACGCGAGCCAGCCGGCGTGACCGTCCAGGACGAGCGCCGCGCCCGCGGGCACCGCCAGCAGGTTGGGCACCGCGATCGCCAGCCCGTACAGGCCGATCGACTCCCCGCGCCGCTCGGCCGGGGCCACCTGGGCGGCGAGCACCGCCCCGAGCACGGTGAGCACCGCGAAGCCGGCGCCGCGCACCGCCGAGACGGCCGACAGCCACGCGACCCCGTCGTCGACGGCGTACAGCGGCGAGGGCGCGCCCAGCGCGACCAGCCCGGCCGCCAGCACGGGCCCGAGGCCGAGGCGGGCGGTGAGCGCGGGGACGACCGCCTGCACGGCGATCGTGACGACGAGGAAGACGGCGGTGACGACGCCCGCGGTGTCCGGGGAGGCGCCGCCGGCCACCGCGTACGCGGGCAGCGAGGCCAGCGTCAGGCAGTAGCTGACGAACCCGAGCGTCGTGGCGCCCACGAGCGCCCGCATCGCCGGGAGCCGCCACAGCGACGCCCGCTCCGTCGTGCCCGGTGCCACCGCGCTCCCCCTCCGCGGGCGACCTCGCCCGGCGGCCCAGCATGACCGCCCTCCCGGCGGCGGCCGGGTAGGGGGTGCCCGTGCTGCTCACCGTGGGCCACGGCCCCGACGACCGCGACCGCCTCCGCGCCCGCCTCACCGCGGCCGGGGTGGCCGCGCTGGTCGACGTCCGCCGCTACCCGGGCAGCCGCGGCAACCCCGACGTCCGGCGGGAGGCGCTCGAGGAGTGGCTGCCCGCGGCGGGGATCGGCTACCGCTGGGAGCAGCGGCTCGGCGGGCGGCGCCGGCTGCCGCCGGGCGAGCCGGTCGCCGACGGCTGGTGGACCGTCGCGCAGTTCGCCGCGTACGCCGCGCACACCCGGACCGCGGAGTTCGCTGCGGCGCTCGACGAGGTGCTCGCCGAGGCGGCGACGGCGACGGTCGCGGTCATGTGCAGCGAGAGCGTGTGGTGGCGCTGCCACCGGCGGCTGGTCGCCGACGTCGCCGTCCTGGCCCGGGGCGTCCCGGTGCACCACCTCGTGCCCGACGGCAGGCTCGCCCCGCACCACCCGTCGGAGGGGGCGGTGCGGGGCGGGGACGGCCTGGTCCGCTGGCCGGCTCGGTGACGTGCTGGAACGGCCCTCCCGCAGGGACCCGCCGCGAGCGTGCGAGCGGTGGGGGGCGGGAGGGTCCTCAATCCATGTGCGGGTAGCGGTGGTCGGTCGGCGGGGCGAACGTCTCCTTGATCGAGCGGGTCGACGTCCAGCGCTGCAGGTTCTGTGCCGCGCCGGCCTTGTCGTTGGTGCCCGAGGCCCGGCCGCCGCCGAAGGGCTGCTGGCCGACGACGGCGCCGGTCGGCTTGTCGTTGACGTAGAAGTTGCCCGCCGCGAACCGCAGGACCCGCTGGGCGTGGGCGATCGCCGCCCGGTCCTGGGCGATCACCGCGCCGGTCAGCGCGTACGGCGCCACCGACTCCATCTGGGTGAGCACCGCGTCGTAGTCGGCGTCGTCGTAGACGTGCACCGCCAGCACCGGCCCGAAGTACTCGGTGGTGAACACCTCGTGCCCGGGGTCGCTGCCCTCGATGATCGTCGGGCGGACGAAGAAGCCCTCGGAGTCGTCCTTCTGACCGCCGGCGACGATCGACAGCGCGGGGTCGTCGTCGACCCGGTCGATGACGCCGGAGAGCTTCGAGAACGACTTCCGGTCGATGACCGCGCCCATGAAGTGGGACAGGTCGGTGACGTCGCCCATGGTCAGCGACTCGGTGGTGGCCACCAGGTCGTCGCGCAGCCGCGTCCACACCGACCGCGGCACGTAGGCGCGGGAGGCCGCGGAGCACTTCTGCCCCTGGTACTCGAACGCCCCGCGGACCAGAGCGGTGCGCAGCACGTCGACGTCGGCCGAGGGGTGGGCGACGACGAAGTCCTTGCCGCCGGTCTCCCCCACGATGCGCGGGTAGCCGCGGTAGCCCGCGATGTTCTCCCCCACCGTGCGCCACAGGTGCTGGAAGACCGCCGTCGAGCCCGTGAAGTGGATGCCGGCCAGGTCCCGGTCGGCCAGCGCGACGTCGGAGACGGCGACCCCGTCGCCGGTCACCATGCTGATGACGCCCGGGGGCAGCCCCGCCTCCTCCAGCAGCCGCATGAGGAAGTGCGCCGCGAACTGCTGGGTGGGCGCGGGCTTCCACACGACGGTGTTGCCCATGAGCGCCGGCGCGGTGGGCAGGTTGCCGGCGATCGCGGTGAAGTTGAACGGGGTGACCGCGTAGACGAAGCCCTCCAGCGGCCGGTGGTCGCTGCGGTTCCACACCCCCGGCGACGACTCCGGCTGCGCGGACAGGACCTCCCGGGCGAAGTGCACGTTCCAGCGCCAGAAGTCCACGAGCTCGCACGCCGAGTCGATCTCCGCCTGGTGGGCGGTCTTCGACTGGCCGAGCATCGTGGCCGCGTTCAGCGTCTGCCGCCACGGCCCGGCCAGCAGCTCGGCCGCCTTGAGGAAGACCGCGGCGCGGTCGTCGAAGGACAGGTCGCGCCAGGCCGGCGCGGCGGCCTTGGCGGTGGCCACGGCCTCCTCGGCATCGGCGTGGGTGGCGTGCGCGGCGGTGCCGAGGACGGCGGCGTGCCGGTGCGGCTGGACGACGTCGAAGCGCTCACCGCCGGCCATCCGCTGCTTGTCGCCGATGGTGAGGGTCAGCTCGAGCGGCTCGGCGGCGAGCTCCGCCAGCCGGGTCTCGAGCGCGGCGCGCTCGGGCGAGCCTGGCGCGTAGGTGAGCACCGGCTCGTTGCGCGGCGCGGGGACGCGGGTGGTGCCGTCCATGAGGGGCCTCCGGTTCGGGTCAGCGGGAGACGAGGGCGCGCAGGAAGAAGCGCAGGTTGGCCGGGCGCTCGGCGATCCGGCGGGTGAAGTAGCCGTACCAGTCGCGGCCGTAGGGGACGTAGGCCCGCACGCGGGTGCCCGACGCGGCCAGCCGCTGCTGCTCGTCGGTCCGGATGCCGTGGAGCATCTGCACCTCCCAGGAGTCCCGGGTGCGGCCGTACTCGGCGGCCAGGCGGTGCGCGAGGTCGACCATCGCGGGGTCGTGGCTGCCGACCATCGGGTACCCGGGGCCGCGCATGAGCACGCCCAGGCAGCGGGCGTAGGCGGCGTCGACGTCGCGGCGGCCCTGGTGGGCGGCCGACGGCGGTTCGTCGTAGGCGCCCTTGACCAGCCGCACCCGGGAGCCGGGCGTGGCCAGCGCCTGGACGTCGTCCTCGGTGCGGTGCAGCGCGGCCTGCAGGACGGCCCCGGTCCGCGGGTGGTCGCGGCGCAGCTCGGTGAGGACAGCGAGGGTCGAGTCGACCGTCGTGGAGTCCTCCATGTCGAGGGTGACCGTGGTGCCGATCGCCGCGGCCGCCTCCACCACGGGGCGCACCAGGTCCAGGGCGAGGTCGTGTCCGCCGGGCAGCGCCTGCCCGAACGCCGACAGCTTCACCGACACCTCGGCGTCGGGGCCGAGGTCCAGAGGCGCGAGGCCCTCGAGCAGGGCGAGGTAGGCGTCCCGGGAGGCGCGCGCCTCGTCGGGCCCGGTCACGTCCTCGCCGAGGTGGTCCAGCGTGACCGCGATGCCCTCGCCGGTCAGCCGGCGGACCACCGCGAGTGCCTCGGGCAGCGTCTCGCCGGCCACGAACCGCTCGACCACCCGCCGGGTCACCGGCGTCCCCACCAGCGCCCGGCGCAGCGCCGGGCGCCGCGAGGCGCCCAGCAGGACCGTCTTCGTCGTCAGCACCCGCATCCCTCCGTCGGCGTCACGGGCGACGCTAGGGACGGCCGGGCCGCCCTGCCAGGGACAGACGTACGGCGCCGTCTCATACAGTCGTATGGTGCGCGACGACCTGCAGGACGTGGTCGACGAGGTGGCGCGGCTGCTCGCCGCCCCCGCGACGCTCGAGGACGTCGACTTCACGCTGGTCGCCTACGCCGCGCACCCGCTGGAGGACGGGGACGTCCCCGCGATGGACGCCGTCCGCACCCGCTCGATCCTCGGCCGCGGCTCCACCCCGGCCACCCGCCGGTGGTTCGAGGACCTGGGCATCACCCGCGCGCGGGGACCGCTGCGCACGCCGGCCGACCCGGGCGCCGGGATCCTCACCCGCCTGCTGCTGCCGGCCCGGCACGGCGACCGCACGCTCGGCTACCTGTGGCTGCTCGACGGCGGCCGCACCGACCCCGCCGACGACGCCGACCCGGCGCTGGCCGCCGCGGTGGCGCTGGCCGCCCGAGCCGGGGAGCTGCTGGCCCGCCGCCAGGAGGAGGACGACGACGGCGCCGCGCTGGCCGCCCTGCTCGGTGGCCCCGCGGCCGGGCGCGAGCGGGCCGCGGCCGTCCTCGCCGCCCGGTTCGACGGCGCGGGCGTGGCCCTGGTCGCGCTGCGCCCGGCCGGAGGGACGCCGCCCCCGGGCTGGCGCCCGCCCGCGGGCGCGGCGGTGGTGGGCGACGAGGTCGCCGTCGCCGTCCGGCTGCCGCGCCCCGCCGACCCGCGCCCGGCCGGGGCCGCCGCGGCCGCCGCGCTGGCCCGGCTGCCCGCCGGCAGCAGCGCCGGGGTGGCCGAGCCCGCGACCGCCGTCGCCGACCTGCCCGGGCGGTGGGCGCAGGCCCGGTCGGCCGCCGCGGTCGCCGCCGTCGTGCCGGGGCTGGCGCCGGTGGCCTCCTGGGCCGAGCTCGGCGGCTGGCGCACGGCGGCGGCACTGCCCGCGCCCGACCCCGCCGTCGCGCCGCTGCTGGCCGAGCCCGCGCTCGCGGCCACCGCCGAGGCCTACCTCGACACCGCCGGCAGCGTGGCCCGGACGTCGGCCGCGCTGGGCATCCACCGGCAGACGCTGTACTACCGGCTGGGCCGGATCACCGCGCTGACCGGGCTCGACCTCGCCGACGGCGACACCCGCCTGCTGGTCCACGCCTCGCTGCGGCGGGCCCGGCTGCCCTGAGGCTCAGCGGCGGGACAGCCGGCGCTCGGCGGAGGCCAGCACGCGGGGTACCAGGCGGCGGTGCACGGCCGACAGCGGCGGAGGCTGACCGGGGACACCCGGGATGGTTGCGGAACACACCCGTCTCGCCGCGACGGCGTCGGAGGCCTGGCCTACCCTCGGGTGGCTGATGGCTGCGGGAGGAGAGGCGTTGCCTCGAGACGCGGGCGGCGCCGGCGACGTCCTCCGGGACCTGCGCACGGCCACCGCCGTGGAGCACGAGCAGGTGGAGACCACCCTCGGGCTGATGGACCACGACCTGGACCCCGGCCGGCTGGCCGGCGTCCTGGGGCTGCTGCACGCCTTCTGGCACGCCGCCGAGGAGGGCCTCGACGCCTGGGCGGCGGCCCACCCCGCCGACGCCGCGGCCCTGCAGTGGGAGCGGCGGCGCCGCGCCGGCGTCTACGCCGCCGACCTCGCCGCGCTGGGCGCCCTGCCCGCCGACGGCGCCCGGCCCCAGCTGCCCGCCGTGCCCGACACCGACGCCGCGCTGGGCCGGATGTACGTGCTCGAGGGCTCCACGCTCGGCGGCACGTTCATCGACCGGCACCTGGCCACGCTCCCCGGCCTGGCCGGCGGCCCGCGGCTCCGCGCGTTCAGCCCCTACGGCGAGGACACCGGCGCGATGTGGGCGGCCTTCCGCCGCTTCACCCGGGCCCACGTCGAGGACGGCGGCGACGCCGGCCGCGTCGTGGCCGCCGCCCGCTCGACCTTCGCCGCCCTCGCCGACTGGTGCGCCCCGGCCGCCCGGCCGCAGGGGGCACCCGCGTGACCGACGTCGACGCCACGTCGGGGGCGGACACCGCCGGGGCGGACGTCGCCTGGCTGGCCCCGGGGGAGCCGGTCGACCTCGACAACTGCGCCCGCGAGCCGATCCACGTCCCGGGCAGCGTCCAGCCGCGCGGCGTGCTGCTGGCCGTCAGCGAGCCCGACCTCGTCGTCGTGCAGGCCTCGGAGAACCTCGCCGGGCTGACCGGGGTGGTCTGGTCCGACGCGCTGGGCCGGCCGCTGGCCGACGTCCTCGGCGTGGCGCCGAGCGAGGCGGTCGTCCGCTCGGCCAGCGCCTTCGGCGACCTGCGCGAGCGCAACCCGGTCGAGGTGACCCTCGACGTCGACGGCGACCCCGTCCCGGTCGACGCGATCCTGCACCGCGCCGTCCTCGGCGGCGCCCGCGACGGGCACGGCCAGCCGGTCGACGGCGAGCCGCCGCTGACCAACCTCGTGGTGGAGCTGGAGCCCGCCCGCGGGCCGCGGCCGTTCTCCTTCCCGAACACCTACCAGGCGGTGCGCGGCACGGTCACCGAGCTCAACCGGGCGAGCAGCCTGCAGGACCTCTACGACATCACCGCCCGCGCCGTCCGGGCCCTCACCGGCTTCGACCGCGTGATGGTCTACCGCTACGACGCCGACTACAACGGCGAGGTCGTGGCCGAGGCGAAGGCCGAGGGCCTCAACTCCTTCCTCGGCCTGCACTACCCCGCCTCCGACATCCCGGCGCAGGCACGGGCGCTGTACGAGAAGAACTGGCTGCGGCTGATCAGCGACGTCGACTACGAGCCGAGCCGCATCCAGCCGGTCGCGCACCCGGCCACCGGGCAGCCGCTGGACCTGACCTACTCGACGCTGCGCAGCGTCTCGCCCATCCACGTCGAGTACCTGCAGAACATGGGCGTGCGCGCCTCGATGTCGATCTCGCTGCTGCAGGACGACCGGCTGTGGGGGCTCATCGCCTGCCACCACTACGCCGGCCCCCACCAGCCACCGTTCGCCACCCGCGCGGCCGCGGAGTTCCTCGGCTCGACGCTGTCGCTGCGGCTGGTCGACCGCACGGCCGAGGACGAGGTGCACCGGGCGCTGCAGGTGCGCTCGACGATGGCCTGGCTGACCGCCGCCACCCTCGACGAGGACCGCCCGCTCGCCGACACGCTCCTGGGCGGCACGAGCCTGCTCGACGTGCTGCCCGCCGACGGCGTCACCGTCTGCCTGCAGGGCAGCAGCGGGACCAAGGGCGCGGCCCTGCCGGACGACGTCGCCGAGCGCGTGGTGGCCTGGGCGGCCGCGCGCGGCGAGGAGCTCGTCGCCACCGACGCGCTCCAGCAGGACGCCCCGCACCTCGGCGTCCCGGTCGACGTCGTCGCCGGCGTCCTGGTGCTGCCGCTGCCGGAGGGCCAGTACGTGCTGTGGCACCGCCGCGAGGCCGTGCGGCACGTCGACTGGGGCGGCGACCCGCACAACAAGGCCATCGCCGAGCGCGAGGGCGACGACGTGCGGCTGAGCCCCCGCAAGAGCTTCGACCGCTGGCGGGAGACGGTGCGGGAGCGCTCGCAGCCGTGGACGCCGCAGGAGCGCGGCGAGGTCCTGCAGCTGCGCGGTCACCTGCTCGAGGCGCTCTACGCCCGCTCGCGCAGCATCGTGCGCGCCGCCGAGACGCTGCAGCGCAGCCTGCTGTCCGACCCCACGACCACCGACGGTCTCGAGGTCGCGGTGCGCTACGTGCCGGCCACCCGCGAGGCCCAGGTCGGCGGCGACTGGTACGACGTCTTCGGCCAGCCCGACGGCTCGACGATGCTGGTCATCGGTGACGTCGTCGGCCACGACGTGCAGGCCGCGGCGTGCATGGCGCAGCTGCGCGGGCTGCTGCGCGGCATCGCCTACGACAACGGCGACAGCCCGGCGCGGGTGCTCACCCGGCTCGACGCCGCGATCGAGGGCCTGGACCTGCGCGCGATGGCGACCGTGCTGGTGGCCCGGCTCTCGCCGTCCGACGGCGGCGGGGCGACGCTGCGCTGGTCGAGCGCGGGCCACCTGCCGCCGGTGACCACCGGCCCCGACGGCACCGCCCGCACGCTCACCGGCGGCCGGCCCGGGCTCCTGCTGGGCGTGGACCCCGCGGCCACCCGGGTCGACGCCGAGGTGCGGCTCGAGGCCGGCTCGACGCTGCTGCTCTACACCGACGGGCTCGTCGAGCGCCGCGACGAGGGCTTCGACGACGGCATCGACCGCCTCGGCCGGGCCCTCGCCGACCTGCGGGATGCCTCCGTCGAGGAGGTCAGCGACGAGGTGCTCGACCGGCTGGTGCCCGAGGGCGCCGAGGACGACGTCGCCCTCGTGGCGGTCCGCCTCCGGAGCTGACGGGCCGGCCGGCGCAGGTCCCCCCGGGCCGGCCGGCCCCGCCGGTCACCTCAGCCGGTCGCCGGGTCGGAGAACCCGGCCTCCAGGCCGTCGCCCTGCGCGCCGCCGTCGGCCGGCAGTGGCGCCTCGTCCTCGGCGGCGCGCACCTCCGCGTCGTTGTCCTGCGGCGCCCGGTCGACGCCGCGCTCGAGCTCGGCGAGCAGGCGCTCCTCGTCGGGGCGCAGCTCGCCGGTGCCGAGGTGCTCGCCCGGCTGCCCGGCGTCGGAGCCGGAGGCCATGCCGCTGTCGGGCAGGTCGGGGTCGGTCACGGTCGCCCTCCGGTCAGCGGGGGAAGTTCGGCTCGAGCCGCGGCACGATCTGCATCTCCGGCACGTAGGCCGCCGGGTGCACGGTCACCAGCGTGCGGACGGCGTCGGCCACCGCCGCGGGCGGCATCATCAGGTGCCCGGGGATGCCCCACTGCTCCATCATCGGGGTGTCCATGGCGGCCGGGATGACGCTCATGACCCGCGCCGGGAAGGGCCGCTCGGTGCCGTCCTCGGCCTTCACGGCCTTCTCCCGCAGCTCGCGCTGGATGCAGCGGGTGGCGTTGAGGAAGCCCGCCTTGGAGCCGTTGTAGGCGATCGCGCCGCTGCCCGAGGTGATCGCCGAGAGCGACACGATGTGCACGACGTCGGCGGTGCGACCCTCGGGCAGGTGCTGCGCCCGCTTCATGAACTCGCTGGTGAGGAAGATCGGGCCCTCGCAGTTGACCGCCATGACCCGGCGGTAGTCGTCGAGGTCGATGTCGGTGATGTAGCCCGGGCGGTCGATGCCGGCCACGTTGACCAGCAGGTCGAAGGCGTCGCCGTGCTGGTCGAAGAGCTGCGCGACCACCGCGCGCCGGCTCGCGTCGTCGGTCACGTCGAGGGCGACGACGTCGGCGCTGCCACCGGCGTCGGTCACCAGCTCGCGGGTCCGCGCGCTGCCGTCGGCGTCGATGTCGGCGACGACGACGTGCGCGCCGGCCTCGGCCAGCGACACGCACGTCGCCCGGCCCAGCCCGCTGGCCCCGCCGGTGACCAGCGCCACGCGGCCCTTGAGCTCCCCTGCCACCCGTTCCTCCGTTCCGGCCCGCGCGGGGCCGTGATCACGACTGCGTCCCCGCCACTCTCGCGGAGGACCGCGCGGCCCGCAGGTCGGGGCCCGCTCCGCCGCCCGCGCGCGGACGGCGGGTCAGGAGGGGGCGGCCCAGGCGTCGGCGAGCGTGACGGTCACCAGCTGCCGGCTCTCGACCAGTGCGAGCATCTGGTCGAGCACCGCGGTGAGCGAGGGCTGGTTGGCGTGGCCGACGACGATCGCCCGCGCGGTGAACCACTGCTCGGCGGCCGCCATGAGCCCCTCGGCGGAGACGACCCGGCCGTCGTCGAAGGTGCCGTTCCACAGGACGGTCGTCGGGTGGCCGACGTCGGCGGCGATGGCGTCGACGCGCTCGTCGTGCGAGCCGAACGGCGGCCGCCAGAACGGCGTCGAGGTCACCCCGAGCGTGCGCCGCATGAAGTCCTGGTTGCGCTGCAGCTCCTCGGCGACCTCGGCGTCGGGGGCGGTGGTGAGGTCGGGGTGCGACCAGGTGTGGTTGCCGAAGGCGACCTGGCCGGACTCGACGAGCGGCCACAGGTCGCGGGCGTTGTCGCCCCAGGTGCGGTAGCTGCCGTTGGGGAAGAAGGTCAGCCGGGTGCCGGTGTCGCGGCACAGCGCGACCAGCGCGGCGACCACCTCGCCGTTGCTGCCGTCGTCGATGGTGAGCGCGATCTGCGGGCCGCCGCCGGGCAGCTCCTCCACCACCCCGGCCGGCGCGGGGACGGCGACGATGCCGCCCGGGCCGGTCGGCGTCGCGGGCGCCGGCGAGCGGGCGGGCACGGGGTCGGGCGCGGCGAGGTCGAGGCCGGCGGCGCCCCGTCCGACGGCCGCGCCGGTGAGCCCGGCGGCGAGGAGGTACAGGAAGCCCCGGCGGTCCACGCGGCGGACGCTAGGGGGGCGGTGCGGCGCGTCCCCGGCAGCGACACAGCGGCGCTCGCGCGCCCGCCACCGTCCGTGTCCCGCCGACTACCGCCTTTCGCGCGCGAATGGCGACTCAGGCGCCCGGGACGAGCCCCGCCTGCTCGATGAGCCGCGCCTGCTCCCGGCACCACGGCGACCACTCGTCGAACTCGGAGTCCTCCTGGCGACGGCGGAACGCGGCCCACTCGAGCAGCTCCCACTCCCCCACCTCGCGGGGGTCGGGGTCGGGCGTGCCGGCGAACCGGCCGAGGTAGACCGGGCAGACCTCGTTCTCGACGACGCCGCGGAACTCGGCGCGGTAGCGGTAGCCGGGCAGCGCCGGGCGCAGGTCGGTCACCTGCAGGCCGAGCTCCTGCGAGGCGCGGCGGGCGATCGCGGCGGCGTCGTCCTCGCCGGGGCCGGGGTGCCCGCAGACGGTGTTGGTCCACATGCCGGGGAAGGTCTGCTTGTCCTCGGCGCGGCGGGTGACCAGCAGCCGGCCGTCGTCGGCGAACAGGTAGGCCGAGAAGGCGCGGTGCAGCGGCGTCTCGCCGTGGTGCACCAGCGGCTTGGGCATGGTGCCGATCGGCGCCCCGTCGTCGTCGACCAGCACGATCAGCTCCGCCGCGGTCACCGTCACGGCGCCCATCCTCCCCGATCACCGCGGTCCGTGTCAGGGCCTTGATAAACCGAGCAGCCGGTCGGACCATGAGTGCATGACCGGATCCCGGTTGGAGTGGCAGGGCCGGACGTGGGAGGTGCGCACCGCCCGGGCGGGCCTGCGCACCACGGCCACGCTGGTGCGCGACGAGCGGCCCGTGGCGGAGGGGCGCGGCCTCGGCCGGGTCCTGCTCCCCGTGCCGGGCGAGGCCGACCCGTCCCCGGCCGTCCTCGTGCTGGCTCCCCTGCCCGGCACGGTGGCCCGCACGGTGCTGCTGGTCCCGCGCCCTCCCGAGGGGAGCGACGACGACGGGGACGACGACGGGGACGACGACGGGCGCGACGGGCACGAGGACGACGCCGCCCGGCTGCTCGACCTGGCCACCGCCGAGCGGCACCCCTTCGCCCCGGCCCCGGGCACGCTCGCGGCCCGGCTGCGCGCTCTCGAGGAGCGGCACCCGCGGCTGTGGGCGGCGCGGCACGTCGTCGTCGCCGTCGGGAAGGTGGTCGCGGGCCTGCTCGGCCTCGCGCTGCTGCTGCAGGCGCTCGTGCGGCCGGTGCTCCGCTGGCTGGCCGGCCTGGTGCCCGACGTCGACCTGCCCGACCTGCCGCTCCCCGACCTGGACCTGCCCTCGATCCCGTGGCCGGACCTCGACCTGCCCGACGTCCACCTGCCCGGCTGGCTGGCCGCGGTCCTGGCGACGGCGAAGATCTGGGGGCCACTGCTGGTCGGCGTCGGCGTGGCGGTCGCCGAGGTGCGCCGCCGGCGCCGTCGCGGGGCGCCTCCCCCGGGGGATGATGCGCCGGATGCGCACCGTCGACCCTGAGCGGCACCGCGAGCGCCGGATGGCCATCGTGGGCGCCGCGCTCGACCTCTTCGCCACCCGCGGCCTGGACCGCACGACGACGGCGGAGATCGCCCGGGCGGCCGGGATCTCCAGCGGCGCGCTGTTCCACTACTTCCCGTCCAAGCGGGCGGTGTTCCTCGCGATGTTCGAAGCCGACCGGGACGAGTGGGACGAGGCGTTCGCCGCCGCCCGCGCGCACCCCGACCCGTGGGCGGCGCTGATGGACGTGGTGGAGCGGCTGGCCGCCGAGGCCGCGCACCCGCTGATGGCCGGCCTGCTCGTCGAGGTCCTCGCCCAGGCGCACCGCGACCCGGAGATGGCCGGGCTCGTCGCCGAGAACGACCGGCGGATGCTGCGCGGCGTCGCCGAGATCGTCGACCGGCTGTGCGACGCCGGGCTCGCGGACCCCGGCGCCCCCTCCGCCGTCGCGGCGCGCTGGGTGCTGACCGTCACCGACGGCTTCATGACCCGCGGCTACCCCGAGCCCGACCGGGACCGGCCGGCCGAGCTGCGGGCGGCCCAGCGGCTGGTGGCCCGCGCCCTCCGGTACACCGGTGAGGAACCGGCCGGCTGAGGCGTGCGGGACGGGCGGGCCGGGCACCGGGGGGACATGGACCGGTTCCGCAACGACGGCCTCACCTTCGACGTCCGCGACGGCGGCCCGCCCGACGGCGAGCCGGTGGTCCTGCTGCACGGCTTCCCGCAGGACTCCTCCGCCTTCGACCGGATGGCGCCCCTGCTGCACGCGGAGGGCCTGCGCACCCTCGCCCCCGACCAGCGCGGCTACAGCCCCGGCGCCCGACCGCGGGGCCGCTCGCCCTACCGGCTGCGGGCGGTCGCCGGCGACGTCGTGGCGCTGCTCGACGCCGCCGGGCTGGAGCGCGCCCACGTCGTGGGCCACGACTGGGGCGGCGCGGTCGCGTGGGCGCTCGGCGCGTGGCACCCCGACCGCGTCCGGACCATCACGGCGCTGTCCACCCCGCACCCGGGCGCCGTCGCGAAGGCCGTGCTGACCAGCGACCAAGGGCTGCGCTCGTCCTACATGGCCGCCTTCCAGCTGCCGGTGCTCCCCGAGCGGCTGCTGCTCGCCCGGGACGGCGCGGCGCTGCGCGGCGTCCTGGAGAACGGCGGCCTGCCCGACGACGCCGTCGCCCGCTACGTCGACCGGATGCGCGAGCCGGGCGCCCTGCCGGCCGCGCTGGCCTGGTACCGCGCGGTGCCCTTCGCCGCCCGCGACGCCGTCGGCCGGGTGGGCGTGCCGGTGCTCCACGTGTGGAGCACCGGCGACACCTTCCTCGGCCGCACCGCCACCGAGCGCACCCGCGAGTTCGTCACCGGCCCCTACCGGCTCGAGGTCCTCGAGGACGTGCCGCACTGGATCCCGGAGCTGGCCGCCGAGCGCACCGCCGAGCTCGTGGTGGCGCACGCCCGCGCCGCCGCCTGAGCGCTCAGGAGGGCAGCCCGTCGACCAGTGGCAGCCGCACCACGAACCGCGTCTCCCCCGGCCGCGACCGCACCTTGAGCACGCCGCCGTGCCGGGTGGTGACGATCCGCCAGGCGACGTCGAGGCCGAGCCCCGTGCCCTGTCCCACCGGCTTGGTGGTGAAGAACGGCTCGAACACCCGCCGCCGCAGCTCCTCGGGGATGCCCGGCCCGGTGTCGGCGACCTCGACGACGGCCGACTCCCCCTCCAGCGCGGTGCGCAGGGTCAGCGTGCCCTCCCCCGCCATCGCGTCGAGCGCGTTGTCGATGAGGTTGGTCCACACCTGGTTGAGCTCGGCGGCGTAGGCCGGGACCAGCGGCAGCGACCGGTCGTACTCCTTGACCACCCGGATGCCCGGGCCGGTCTTGGCGCTGAGCATCACCAGCGTCGCGTCGAGGCCCTCGTGCAGGTCGGTGGGCTGGTGCGGGGTGCGGTCGAGCTGCGAGTACTGCTTGGCCGCGCCGACCAGGTGGGTGATCCGCGCGGTGCTGTCGACGATCTCGGCGAGCAGCAGCTCGGTCTCCACCGTGTAGGCGAGCCACCGCAGCGCGGGCTCCAGGAAGTCCGCGTCGACGGCGCCGGCGACCTCGTCGAGCTCCGCGGGCCCGAGCCCGGCCGGCACGAACACCGACGCGAGCTCCCAGGGCCGGGCGACGTCGTGGCCGTCGAGCCAGTCCGACAGCACGTCCTCGCGGTCCGAGCGCTGGAGCGCGGTGAGCTCCACGGCGCCGTCGATGCCGGCGACGAAGCGCTCCTGCAGCTCGGTGAGCCGCCGCAGCTGCTCGCCGTCGAAGCGGCCGTCGGCGAGCAGCGCCAGCTTGTGCCGCATGCCGGCCACCCGCTCGCGCAGCGACGCCGTCGCCCGCGACGCCGCGGCCGCCGGGTTGTTCAGCTCGTGGGTGAGCCCCGCGGTCAGCTTCCCCAGCGCCAGCAGCCGCTCCCGCTGCGCGACGAGCTCCTCGGTGTTGCGGCTGCCGAGGAACAGCCCCTGCAGCAGGTGCACCGCCATGGGGAACCAGCGGCGGAAGACGGCGGCGAACTCGCCGGCCGGCAGGGCCAGGAACGTGCAGTCGGTGACCGCCCGCACCGACGACGGGTAGACCTGCGGCACCTGGTCGCCGAGGTAGAACTGCACCGCCCCCGCGTAGACGCCGCGCTGGTCGGTGCGCGCGGTCTCCACCTCGTCGCGGCCCACCCGGCGGGTCATCCGCAGCGTGCCCGACAGCAGCACGTAGAAGCACTCGGCGGGCTCGCCCTCCGTGCAGACGTCGCTGCCGGCCGGCACGTCGACGACGTCGCCGGTCGCGGCCACCCAGGCCAGCTGCTCGGCGTCGAGGTCGCCGAAGAGGAAGAGCTCGCGCAGCTCGTCGGGCGCGAGACGGGTCGGCGCGCTCACCGCTCCTCCAGGTACCGGTGCACCAGCGTGACGGCCATGGCGCCCTCGCCCACGGCCGAGGCCACCCGCTTCACCGACTGGGCGCGCACGTCGCCGGCGACGAACACCCCGGGCAGGCCCGACTCGAGGAAGTAGGGATCGCGTTGCAGCCGCCAGCCCGGTGGCCGCTCGCCGTCGACGAGCAGCTCGGGTCCGGTGAGCACGAAGCCGTGGTCGTCGCGGTCGAGGACGCCGTCGAGCCAGTCGGTGCGCGGCTCGGCGCCGATGAAGACGAACAGGTGGGAGGTCTTCGCGGTGCGCACCTGGCCGTCGGGGCCGACGAGGTCGATCTCCTCCAGGTGGTCCCCGCCGCGGACGGCCGTGACGGTGGTGCCGGTGCGGACGACGACGTTCGGCAGGTCGGCCAGCTGCTGGATCAGGTAGTGCGACATCGACGCCTCCAGCGACGGGCCGCGGACGACGAGGGTGACGCAGCGGGCGTGGCGGGAGAAAAACACCGCCGACTGCCCCGCCGAGTTGGCCCCGCCGACGACGTAGACGTCCTGGTCGGCGCAGGCCTCGGCCTCGGTGAGGGCCGAGCCGTAGTAGACGCCGCGGCCGGTGAAGGAGTCGGCGCCCTCGGCGGGCAGCGTCCGGTAGGAGACGCCGGTGGCCAGGACGACGGCGTGCGCCGCGATGCTGCCGCCGTCGGCGAAGTGCACCACCCGGGCCGGCCCGCGGGCCTCCAGCGCGGTCACCTTGCGGGCGGTGAGCACCTCGGCGCCGAACTTCGCCGCCTGCCGCCGGGCGCGGTCGGCCAGCTGCCCGCCGGAGACGCCGTCGGGGAAGCCGAGGTAGTTCTCGATCCGGCTGCTCTGCCCGGCCTGCCCGCCGGTGGCCTGGCGCTCGACGAGCACGGTGCGCAGGCCCTCGGAGGCGCCGTAGACCGCGGCACCCAGCCCGGCCGGGCCGCCGCCGACGACGACCAGGTCGAAGAAGTCGGTGCTCGGCTCCACGGTCAGCCCGACCGCGGCGGCGAGCTCCGCCTCGGTGGGCGCCAGCAGCGGCTCCCCACCCGGCGGGACGACGACCGGCACGTCCTCCGGGGCGGCGCCGGCCGCGGCGAGCAGTCGCCGCCCCTCGGGCTCCTCGACGCTGTACCAGCGGTAGGGGACGGCGTTGCGGGCGAGGAAGTCCCGCGCGGCGAACGACGGCGCCGACCAGTGGTGGCCGACGAGCTTGACGTCCTCGACGGCGACGTCGGGGCTGGCCGCCCAGGTCTCGACCATCGCGTCGACGACCGGGTAGAGCTTCTCCTCCGGGGGCTCCCAGGGCTTGAGCAGGTAGTGGTCGACGTCGACGACGTTGATCGCCTGGATGGCGGCGTCGGTGTCGGCGTAGGCGGTGAGCAGCGCCCGCCGCGCGCGGGGGAACAGGTCCATCGCCTGCTCGAGGAACTCGATGCCGTCCATGCCGGGCATGCGGTAGTCGGCGAGCACGGCGGCCACCCGGTCACCGCGCAGCTTGAGCTCGCGCAGCGCGTCGAGCGCCTCCTCCCCGGACGACGCGCGGACCACGCGGAACCGCTCGCCGTAGTGGCGGCGCAGGTCGCGGGCGACGGCGCGCGAGACGCCGGGGTCGTCGTCGACGGTGAGCAGGACGGGGCGGGTCCGGGCGGCGGGCGCGGCGGACTCGGCGGGCGTGGTCACGACTCCTCCAGGGGGACGGGGCGGCGGCCGGCGGCCGCGCCGCCGCCGGCCGGGATCCGGGGGTGCACCTGCGGCCCGTCGACGCCGCAGTGCAGGCACTCCTCCACCGGCAGGCGGCCGCCCGAGGGGCGCTCGGCGGGCGGCCGGCGGATCGCCGCCGCGGCCACCAGCGCGCCCGCGACGAGCAGCCCGGCGCAGATGAGCAGGGCGGTGCGGAAGCCGGCCGCGAACGCGGCCGGGTCGGTGTAGTCGTCGCCGATGCCGGCGACGACCGGCACCACAGCGACGGCGAGCAGCCCGGCGGCGCGGGCGACGGCGTTGTTCACGCCGGAGGCGACGCCGGCGTGGCGGTCCTCGGCGGCGTCGAGGACGGTGGCGGTGAGCGGCGCGACCAGCAGGGTCAGGCCGGCGCCGAAGACGACGGTGCCGGGCTGCACGTCCCCCGGCCAGGAGGCGTCCTCCCCGACCCGCAGCAGGAGCAGCAGGCCGGCCGCGGCGACCAGCGGCCCCGCGGTGAGCAGCGGCCGGGCGCCGATCCGCTGCGCGAGCGCGCCGACCCGGGCGGAGAACAGCAGCATGAGCGCGGTGACCGGCAGCAGCGCCGTCCCGGCGACCAGCGGGCTGTACCCGGCGACCACCTGCAGGTGCAGCACCAGCAGCACGAACACGACGCCGAGCGCCGCGTAGACCAGCAGCGTGACGGCGTTGACGGCGGTGAACACCCGGCTGCGGAAGAGCACCGGCGGCACCAGCGGGTGCCGCGACCGGCGCTGGACGACGGCGAACGCGGCGAGCGCGACGACGCCGGCGGCCACCCAGGCGAGCGCGCCCGGCCCACCGTCACCCCCGGCCGCCGTCAGGCCGTAGGTGAGCCCGCCGAGGCCCGCGACGACCAGCGCCGTCCCGGTCCAGTCCAGGCCGGGCGCCGCGGCCGGGTCGCGGGTCTCGGGCACGTGCTTCGCGGCGACCGCGACGATGAGCACCGCGACCGGCAGGTTGACGAGGAACACCGCCCGCCAGCTCCACTCGACCAGCCAGCCGCCGAGGAACGGGCCGACGGCGCCGGCCACCCCGCCGAGGCCCGACCAGGCGCCGACCGCGGCCGCGCGGTCCTCCGGGGCGAAGGAGGCCGAGATGATCGCCAGGCTGCCCGGGGTCAGCAGCGCTCCCCCGACGCCCTGCAGCGCGCGGGCCACCACGAGCGTGCCGACGTCGGGGGCCAGGCCGCACAGCAGCGAGGCCGCGGCGAACCAGACGACGCCGACGACGAACACCCGCCGCCGGCCGAGCCGGTCGCTGAGCGAGCCGCCGAGCAGGATCAGCGAGGCGAGGGTGAGCGTGTAGGCGTTGACCGTCCACTGCAGGCCGCTGAAGGACGCGCCGAGGTCGGTGCCGATGCGCTCGAGCGCGACGTTGACGACGGTGCCGTCGAGCATCGCCAGGCTCGACCCGAGCACGGTCGTCAGGAGGACCCAGCGCCCCTGGGAGGTGCCCATCCGCAGTCCGCGGTCCGGCTGCGGCCGGGACGTCACGCGCCGAGCCTCGTCGGCGGCGTCGGGGCTGTCAACGACCCCTCCGCATGGGCGGCGGACGGCCGGGGCACCCCCGGGGTCCTGACCGACCGAGCCGAGGAGGCCTCGATGTCCACCGCCACCACCCCGCGCCGCCGCTGGCGCCTCGCCCTGGCCGGCGTCGCCGTGGCCGCCGCGTCGTTCACGACCGCGGCGTGCGGGTCCGACGTCGTCGACGACGACGTGCAGCAGAACGTGGAGGAGGGCGTCGACGACGCCGAGCAGGAGGTCGAGGACGCGACCGACGGCGAGGACTCCGACGGCTGACCCGACCGGGTGCAGAGAACTCTTTGCAAAGGGTTCTCTGCACCCGTAGCCTCGCCGTGTGCCGGAGCTGCCCCCCGAGGACACCGTCGACGTCAGCGACCCCCGCACGCTGCGGGCGCTGGCCCACCCCCTGCGCACGGGCCTGCTCGCGCTGCTGCGCTCCGAGGGCCCGTCGACCGCGTCCCGTCTGGGCCAGCGGCTGGGCGAGAGCAGCGGGACGACGAGCTACCACCTGCGCCAGCTGGCCGGCCTCGGCCTGGTCGAGGAGGTGCCTGGCGAGGGCACCGCGCGCGAGCGGTGGTGGCGCGCCCGGCACCGCAGCACCCGCTGGCGCACCGAGGACCTCGTCGACCGGCCCGGCGGCCGGGAGGTCCTCGAGGAGCTCACCCACCAGCTGCTCGGCCGGCAGCGGCGGATGCTCGCCGCGCACGCCGAGCAGCGCGAGGAGCTCGAGCCGGCCTGGCGCGACACCGTCTCGCTCAACGACTGGGCGCTGCGCCTCTCCCCCGCCGCCGCCGCCGAGCTGACCGAGGAGCTCAACGGCGTCCTGGAGCGGTGGCGGGCGACGCGCGAGGAGCCCGGCCAGCCCCTCGTGCACGTGCTGCTGGACCTGTTCCCGCTGTCCGAGGACCCGGGATGAGCGCGCCGCTGACGCCCGCGGCCGCCGGGCGCCGGTTCGTCGGGCTCACCGCGCTGCGCTGGCTGCCGGTGGGGCTGAGCGCGCCGGTCACGGTGCTGCTGGCCGCCTCGCGCGGGCTGTCGCCGGCCGACGTCGGCGTCGTCATCGCCGTCTACTCCGTGGTGGTCCTCGTCCTCGAGCTGCCGACCGGCGGCCTCGCCGACTCGCTCGGCACCCGGCCGGTGCTCGTCGCCTCCGCTCTGTTCAGCACCGCCGGCCTGCTGGCGCTGGGGTTCGCGGAGAGCGTGGCGGCGTTCGCGGCCGCGGAGGCGCTGCGCGGCGTCGGGCGGGCGCTGGACTCCGGCCCGCTGGAGGCCTGGTACGTCGACACGGTGCGTGCCGCCGACCCGGACGCCGACGTGGCACCGGGCCTGTCCCGCGCCGGGGCGGCCGACGGCGCGGGCCTGTGCCTGGGCGCCGTCGTCGGCGGACTCCTGCCGCTGCTGTCCGGCCGGGCCGGTGACGACGCCCTCGTGCTGCCGGTCCTCGCCGCGGCGGCGCTCACGGCCGTGTCCGCGGTCGCGGTCGCGCTGCTCGTCGTCGACCCGCCCGGGACCCCGCGCCGGCGCCTGGCGGACGCGGGGGCCGGCGTCCGTGCGGCGCCCGCCGTCGTCCGCGACACCGCCCGGCTCGTCTCCCGCGACCGGCTGCTGCGGCGGGTGCTCGCGGTCTCGCTGCTGGTGGGCGCGGTGCTGTCGACGCTGGAGCTGCTCGGGCCGCTGCACGCCGCGGAGCTGACCGGCAGCGGCGCGGCGGGGGCCACGCTGTTCGGCGTCGTCATGGCGGTGTCGTTCGCGGCCGCCGGGCTCGGGGCGCTGCTCGCGCCGGCCGCGCGCCGGCTGGCGCGGGGCTCCGGGCCCGTGGCCGCCGCCGGGCTGGCGGCGCTCGGGGCGCTCGCGATCGCGGCGGTGCCGCTGGCCGGGCCGGTCGTCCTGACCGCGCTGTTCGCCGTGTTCTACGTGGGCAACGCCGCCTCGTGGCCGCTGTGGAAGTCCGTGCTGCACGGGCGCGTGGGGGCGGGACGGCGGGCCACGGCGCTGTCGGCGTCGTCGCTGGCCCTGCAGGTCGGGGCGCTCGGCGGGTCGCTGGGCCTCGCCCGGCTGGCGGACGCGGCGGGCCTGCCGGCCGGGTTCCTGGGCGCGGCCGCCGCCGCGCTGCTGACCGCGCTCGTGTCGCTGGGCCTGCGGTCCCGGTCACCGGTTGCCGCGTCGCCCACCGGGTAGCGGCGGGTCATGGCTGAGCTCCCCCAGGCACACCTCTCGGGCCTGCGCGTCGCGGTCACCGGCGCCAGCGGCAACGTCGGCACCGCCCTGCTGCGGCGGCTGACCGCACCGGGCAGCGGCGTGGCGGAGGTCCGCGGGCTGGCCCGCCGGCAGCCGCCGGACACCGAGCCGTACTCCTCGGTGACCTGGTACCAGGCCGACCTGGGCGAGACCGCGAGCGAGCAGGCGCTCACCAACCTGCTCGAGGACGTCGACGCCGTCGTGCACCTCGCGTGGGCGCTGCAGCCCGGGCGCAGGACCGAGGAGCTGCACAAGGCGAACGTCGACGGCACCCGGCGGGTCATGCGGTCCGCCGTCGCGGCGGGCGTCGAGCACGTGGTGCACATGTCGTCGCTCGGCGCGTACGCCGCGGGCGGCGGCTCCCGGCCGGTCACCGAGGACTGGCCGGTCACCGGCATCCCGTCGTCGCAGTACAGCCGGCAGAAGTCGGAGGCCGAGCGCGTGGTGCGCGAGGTGGTGGGCCGCAAGCAGGACGTCACGCTCACCGTCGTCCGCCCCACCCTCGTGCTGCAGCCGGAGGCGGCCAGCGAGATCGGCCGCTACTTCCTCGGCCCGCTGCTGTTCGGCGCCGCGCGGCTGGTGCCGGCGCAGGTGGCGTCGGTGCTGCCGCTGCCCCTCCCCTCGCTCCGGGTGGGACTCGTGCACGCCGACGACGTCGCCGACGCGATCGTCCGCATGCTCGACCGGCGCGCCCCCGGGCCGTTCAACCTCTCCGCCGACCCCGCACTCGACGCCGACGGGCTCGCCCGCGCGCTCGGGACCACGCGCATCCCCGTGCCGGCCGCGGTGCTGCGCGCCGGGCTGACGGCGGCCTTCCGGGCGCACCTCACGCCCACCGAGCCCGGCTGGCTCGACCTCGGCCTGCAGTCGCCCGTGCTCGAGACCGCCCGCGCGCGCACGCAGCTCGACTGGCAGCCCGCCCACCGCGGCGACGACGTGCTGCGCCAGTTCGTCGCGGCCCTCGGCCGCGGTGACGGAGGCCCCGGTCCCCTGCTGCGCGCCACCGGCGGCCGCGAGCACGACCCGGCGGGCGACCCGCACAACGTGCCGAACCAGCGTCCCGACTGAGGTGGCCGCTCGCCGCTGGCCTGCGGCTTCGAGTGTCCACAGGCCTTGTCCGCCGTTCTATCCGAACGTATGATCGAACGCGTGACGACGGTCCTGCCCGCTCCGGCCGGGGCGCCGCCGGTCGGGTGGGCGCGGGGTCCGCTGGGGCTGGTGCAGGCCGCGGACCGTGAGGTGTCGCGGCAGTCGGCGCTGCGGTACCGGGCGGTGGCGGCGTTCGCGCTGTCCCGTCCGGCGTCGGCCGATCGGCCGCAGGGCACGCGGGGTGCGATGGCGGCCGAGCGGTGGGCGGTGCGGCCGGAGCTGCTGCGCTCGGTGAGCGAGTGGGCCGCCCAGGAACTGTCGATCGCGCTGTCGCTGACCGCGACGGCGGCCGAGGCCCTCCTGACCACCTCCCTCACCCTCGTGCACCGGCTGCCGGCGACGCTGGACGCGCTGGAGGCCGGGGCGGTGCACGCCGGTCACGTGAGCGCGCTGGTGGATCACGTCGCGTCGGTCGCCGACGACGCCGTGCGCGCGGCGCTGGAGCGGGACCTGCTGGCGTGGGCCGCCCGGCGCGGGACGGTGTGCACGCCGGCGCAGCTGCGGGACAAGGCGCGTCGTGAGGTGCTCGAGCGCCGGGCCCGCTCCGCGGCCGACGACCTCGCCCGGGCGGTCACGCGGCGCGGGCTGTCCTGCCGCCCCGACAGCTGCGACGGGATGAGCGTGGTCTCCGCGCTGCTGACCACCCCGGAGGCCGCCGCGTTGATGGCGGCGCTGGGCGCGTACGCCGACGCGCTGCCCGACGACGGGCGCACCCGCGGGCAGAAGATGGCCGACGCGCTGCTCGACCTGGTGCTCCGGCCCGGGGAGAACGGGCTGTCCCCGGTCCAGGTGGTGCTCACCGTCGTGGCGCCGGTCGGGGCGCTGCTGGGCGGGGACCAGCCGTGCGAGATCGACGGCCAGGTCGTCCCCGCCGAGGTCGTGCGCGCCCTGCTCGCCGCCCTCACCGGCGCGCACGTCACGGCCGACACGGCCACCGCCGAGGACACTGCGGCTGAGGACTCCACGTCCGCCCAGGACACCACCACTCAGGACACCGCGGACGCCGCTGCTGCCGACACCGCTGGGGATCCCGCGTCCGAGCAGAACCCCACGCCGGCCGAGGAGGGAACCGCTGAGGGCGTTCGGGCCGCTGACGCCCGGACGGACCCCACCGCGGCGCAGCCCAGCAACACCATCTCCGGCACCGCCACCTCCGGCGTCAGTCTCGTCAAGGGCGAGGACCCGCTGCGCGGCCTGAGCGACGCCGCCATCGCCCAGCACGTCACCGAGATGGAGGCCGATGCCGCCTGGTGGGCGCAGATCGAGCGCCGCGTCGCCACCGGCGAGCTCTACGCCGACCTCGACCCCGCCTTCGACGACGACCCCTGGCCACCGCCCGGGTGGCCACCGCCCTGGGACGACCCCGACCCCGACGACCCGGCCGATCCCCGCCCCGGCACCCCGCCGGCACCCCAACCCGTGCCCGACGGGTGGTGGGCGCGCGCCGATGACGCGGTGACCGCCGCCGGCACCGCGCTGCTCGTGGCCGAGCAGGCGGTCGGCCACGCCCGCCGCCTGGTGGCCACCGCCGAACGCGCCGAGGCGAGCGATGAGAGCGCCTGGGCCGATAGTCCGGCCGGCCGCGTGACCGCGGCGGCCGACGCCCTGGACGCACTGGCAGCGGCCACCGACGACACCCGCCTGGACCTGGCGGACCTCCTCGATCGCACCACGGGCGGCGGGCTCGCCGACCGGCCGCGGATCGCGGTCACCGACGCCCTCACCGGTGCCCTCCTGGCCCTCACCGACCTACCGGAGCTGCGCCGCACCGCCCGCGCCGGCACCGGACTCGCCGCACCGCGCGAGACCGACGGCTACCGCCCGGGTGCCGCTCTCGACCGGCACGTGCGCGTCCGCGACCGGCGCTGCCGCTTCCCCGGCTGCCGCCGCCCCGTGCCGAGAAAGGGCGAGCTCGACCACGGCGTGCCGTGGCCCCTCGGCGCGACCAGCGCCGCCAACCTCACCGGCTTCTGCACCGGCCACCACCGCGGCAAGCACCAGGCACCCGGCTGGACCCACACACTCGCCCCCGACGGCACCCTCACCGTCACCACCCCCAGCGGCCTCACCGCCACCACGCAGCCGCCGCCGTACTGACCGCGACGGGCGGCGTCAGCTGCGGCTGGTCCAGGCCCCCACCGACCGGCCGGTGGCCGCGAACACGTCCGCGGCCTGCTCGGCACGCAGCGCCACGAACAGGCCCTCTGCCTCGGCCAGCACCACCTCGGGAGCGCCCTCGGCCACCAGCCGGGCGTGCGCGGTGGTCCGCCGGCCGACGGTCTCCCCCATCTCCGCGGTGAGCAGCAGTGGCACCCCGAGGTGGACCGGCCGCCGGTAGCGGACGGTCAGCGTGGCCGTCAGCCCGCCGCGGCCGGCCGCGCGCAGGGCGCGGGCGAGCACGTGGTCGAGCAGCGTCGCCACCACCCCGCCGTGCACCAGCCCGGGCGGCCCCTCGTGCGGCTTGCCCACGGTGACCCGGCCGGTCGCCCGCCCGTCGGGGCTGTCGGTGGCCACCAGCGGCGGCGCCACCGGACTGCCCGGCCCGTAGACCGGGCTGTACCAGCGCTCACCGGTCTCCGGGTCGTCGACGCGGGCGATCTCGTGCAGGCCCCGCCCGGCGACCCGCAGCCGCGCCGCCAGCTCGCGCGCGGCGGCGGCCGCGGCCTCCAGCTCGGCGTCGGGCACCTCGGTCCGCACGGCGGCGTCGACCAGCTCGCGCAGCGCGTCACCCAGCTCGCCGACCGCCGCCCGCCGGGCGGCGCGCCCTTCCGACGTGAGCGGCTCAGCCACGCGGCATGCCGGCCGCGCGCAGCAGCCCGCTGCCGACGATCACCCGCTGCACCTCGCTGGTGCCCTCGTAGAGCCGGTAGAGGCGGGCGTCACGGTAGAAGCGCTCCACCGGCGTCGTCCGCAGGTACCCCAGCCCGCCGTGCACCTGGACGGCGCGGTCGGTCGCCCGGCCGACCATCTCGCTGCACCACAGCTTCGCCGACGACGGCCCGATCGAGGTGTCCTCGCCGCTGTCGTACCGGGCGGCCACCTCGCGCACCATCGCCCGGCCGGCCACCGTCTCGGCGTGCATGTCGGCGATGAGCGCCTGCACCAGCTGGAACCGGCCGATCGGGGCGCCGCCTTGCTTCGCCGTCGCCGCGTAGGCCACCGACTCGTCGAGCACCCGCTGCGCCATCCCCACGCACAACGCCGCGATGTGCAGCCGGCCGCGGGACAGCACGGTGAGCGCCTTCGAGTAGCCGCGCCCCTCCTCGCCGATCAGCGCGTCGGCCGGCACGTGCACGTCGTCGAAGAACACCTCCGACGTCCAGGCGCCCGACTGCCCCATCTTCACGTCCTTGGGGCCGAGGGTGACCCCGGGCGCCTTCGCGTCGACGACGAAGCTCGAGATCCCCCGGCCGCCCTTCTCCTCGGGGTCGGTCCGGGCGAAGACGACGAACAAGTCGGCCAGCGGCGCGTTGGTGATGTAGCGCTTGGCCCCGTTGACGACCCAGCCCTCGCCGTCGCGGCGCGCGGAGGTGCGCAGGCCGGCCGGGTCGGACCCCGCCTCGGCCTCGGTCAGCGCGAACGAGCCGATCAGCTCGCCGGCCGCCAGCCGCGGCAGGTAGGTCTTCTTCTGCTCCTCGCTGCCGAAGCGGGCGATCACCTGCCCGGCGATGCCGTTGTTGGTGCCGAACAGCGAGCGGAACGCCGGCGTCGTGTAGCCGAACTCGAACGCGAGCTCCACGTCCTCGCTCATCGAGACGCCGAGGCCGCCGTACTCCTCGGGCAGCGCGTAGCCGAACAGCCCCATGTCGGCGGCGGCGCCGCGGAGCTCCTCGGGGATGCGGTCGTCGAGGTCGATCTCCTCCTCGCGCGGGACCACCACCTCCCGCACGAGCTGGCGCACCGCGTCCCTGATCTGCGTGAAGTCCTCGGCGTCCACGGCCCCATGGTGCCGCCTGGAGGGCGGTCCGGACGACCGGGGTGGACCGGACGGATGAAACAGCAGGCCGGGGCGTTGCAGGTTCGGGAGCCGAGACGTTCAGCTACCGACCGAGCACTCCCCGTTGTGGCCTGGGGCTGGGCGGACTACGTTCGACGCGGGTGCCCGAACCCAGTGGCACCCGCTGTCCCCCGGAGTCCCCGTGCACCTCTCCGTCGCACTCGTACCCGCTCCCGCCCAGGTGGTCGTCCGGCTCACCGGAGACGCCGGGCGGTCGACGCTCGACCGCCTCGTCGCCGCCCTCACCGACGCCGCCGGCCGCGGCACCGGCAGCGTCGTCGTCGACGTCGCCGGGGCCCGCTTCGGCGACGGCACCGGCCTGCAGACGCTCGCCCGCTTCAGCGACACGCTCGCCGCGGCCGGCCGCCGGCTGCGGGTCGTCGGCGCACCCGCGGCGGTCCGCCGCCAGGTCGCCGACGCCGGGCTCGGTGGGCGGCTCGAGCTCGACGGCCCGCTCACCGGACAGGACCCCGTGCCCCCGCGGCCGGACCGCCGGGTGCCGGCGCAGCGCCGGTCCCCGGAGCCCAACCCCCCGCACGGGCGCGAGGCACTCCTGCCCCCGACGGTCCCGTTCGTCCTCGACCGGAGGCGCTGAGCCCCGACCGAGGACGCCGACGCCTCAGGCCAGGGCGTCCAGGCGCGCCGTGTCCTCGTCGGAGAGCGAGAGACCCGCGGCGCCCATGTTCTCCGTCAGGTGGTCGACCGACTTGGTGCCGGGGATGGGCAGCACCACCGGCGACTTCCGCAGCAGCCAGGCCAGCGCCACCTGCGCCGGGGTGGCGTCCAGCTCGCGGGCGATGTCGGCCACCGGGCTGTGCGGCGCGGCGAGGTCGCCGGTCGCGATCGGGAACCACGGGATGAACGCGATCCCGTTCTCGGTGGCGTAGTCGAGGACGTCCTGCGACTGCCGGTTGGTCAGGTTGTAGAGGTTCTGGACGCTGACGACGTCGACGATGTCGCGGGCGTCGCGCAGCTGGTCCACCGAGACCTCGGAGACGCCGATGTGGCGCACCTTGCCCTCGTCCTGCAGCTCCTTGAAGGCACCGAGCTGGTCACCTAGCGGCACCTGGGAGTCGATGCGGTGCAGCTGGATGAGGTCGATGCGCTCCACCCGCAGGTGCCGCAGCGAGAGCTCCACCTGCTGCTTGAGGTAGGCCGGGCGCCCGACGGGCGTCCAGATGCCGGGGCCCTGCCGGGTCAGGCCGGCCTTGGTCGCGATGACCAGGCCCTCCGGGTAGGGGTGCAGCGCCTCGGCGATGATCTGCTCGCTGACGAAGGGGCCGTAGGAGTCGGCGGTGTCGATGAGGTCGACGCCCTGCTCGACGGCGGCCCGCACGACGCGCAGCGCGCCGTCCCGGTCGGCCGGCTCGCCCCAGACACCCGGGCCGGGCAGCTGCATGGCGCCGTAGCCGAGCCGGTGGACGGGCAGGTCGCCACCGAGGGCGAAGGTGTCGCTGAGCTGTGCAGTGGTCATGCCCGGTGCCAGCACACCAGCCCGCGCGGGTGTTCCCAGGGGCGTGTTCGATGGGCGGCGTGGGCGAGATCCTGGTGCTGCGGCACGGCGCGACCGAGTGGAGCAGGAGCGGCCAGCACACCGGCGTGACCGACCTGCCGCTGCTGCCCGAGGGCGAGGAGCGGGCCCGCTCGCTGGCCCCGGCGCTGGCCCGCCGCAGGATCGTCGAGGTGTGGACCAGCCCCCGGCAGCGCGCCCGGCGCACCGCGGAGCTCGCCGGGCTGGCCGCCACCGGCGTCGACGACGACCTCGTCGAGCTCGACTACGGCGGCTACGAGGGCCGCACCACCGCCGAGATCAGCGAGGAGCTCGGCCGCGAGTGGTCGGTCTGGCGCGACCCCGTGATCGCGGGCGACACCCCCGGCGAGACGCTCGAGCAGGTCGGCGAACGGGTGGACCGGGTGCTCGACCGGGCCCGCGCCCGCCTCGACGACGGCGACGTCGCCCTGGTCGCGCACGGCCACGTGCTGCGCGTCCTCACCGCCCGCTGGCTGGGCCTCGAGCCCGCCGCCGGCGCCCTGTTCGCCCTCCCCGCCGGCGCCTACGGCGTGCTCGGCCACGAGCACGCGCGGCCGGTGCTCACGGGGTGGGGACTGGGCTGACCTCCCCGGCACCCTCCGGCGCGGCGGGCCGGCCGAACAGCCAGCCCTGACCCAGGTCGGCGCCCAGCGCGGCGACCTCCTCGGCCGCCTGCTCGGTCTCCACGCCCTCCGCCACCACGACGGCGCCGAGGGCGTGCGCGTGCGCGGCGACCGTGCGCACCACCGCGCGGGCACCGTCGTCGGGCAGCGCCGACACCAGCGCCCGCCCGAGCTTGACCACCTCGGGCCGGACGACGTCGAGCAGCGGGGCGCTCGACCAGCCGGCGGCCACCTCGTCGAGGGCCACCCGCCAGCCGCGCTCCCGGAACGCCTCGAGGACGGCGAGCAGGTGGCCGCGGTCGGCGACGGCGGCCCGCTCCCCCACCTCGAGCACCAGCTGCCCCGGGGCGATCCCCGCGGCCTCCAGCGCCGCGACGGTGCTGGCGAGGTCGGCGTCCGGCTGCAGCACCGACGTCGGCTGGGTGTTGACGAACAGGTCGGCGTCGCCCAGCCACCCCGCGGCGCCGGCGATCGCGCACTCCCGGCCGACCCGGTCCAGCCGCGGCAGCCAGCCGGCGGAGTCGGCGACGAAGAACAGGTCCCCGCCGTCGACGGCGCGGCCGTCGGAGTCCGCGCGCAGCAGCGCCTCGTGGGCGACGACGGACCGGCCCCCGAGCTCGACGATCGGCTGGTACGCCGACCACAGCTCCGCCTCGGCCAGGACCCCGACCTCCGCGGTCACCCCGCGCCGGGCGAGCTCCTGCGCCAGCGTGGGCGCGGTCAGCAGGCCCCGCACGAGCGCCGTGTACTCGTCGGCCGGGTCGGTGGCCACGCGCACGGACTCCGCCTCGGCGCCGGTCAGCTCCCGTGAGATGCGGTCGAAGAACAGCTCCACCCGCAGGCCGTCGCGCTCGTCGGACAGGTCGAGCACCCCCGGCGCCGAGAACACCGACAGGCCGACCGACCGCGCGACGGCGGCCACGGCCGGCAGCACGTGCTCGGCCGGGCTGGCCAGCAGCACCCGGGTGGCCGCCTCCGGCAGGTCCCACGCCTCGCGCCGCCGGGCCGCGGGGACAGCCGTGGACACCGGACTCGACACGCGCAGCAGGATGACCGACGGTGCCGCCCGCCGCGACCAGGCGCACCGGACGCACCAGATCCGGGACGTCGCCGCGCCGCGGGACGACCGCGCGGACCCCGGAGGCCCTAGTGTCCCCCCATGGCCGCCGCACTGATCACCGAGCCGCCGGCACGCACGGGCCGCGGGGGGCGTCCCCGCGACCCCAGCCGCGACGACGTCATCCGCGCCGCGATCCTGCGTCTGCTCGGCGATGTCGGCTACGGCGCGCTGACGATGGATGCCGTCGCCGCGGAGGCCGGCGTCGGCAAGGCCACGATCTACCGCCGCTGGCGCACCAAGCAGGAGCTCGTCGTCGACACCGTCGCCGACCTCAACCGGTCCTGGACCGTCGACGCCGACACCGGCTCCCTCGAGGGCGACCTCCGCGAGCTGGTGCACCGGATGGTCGAGATGATGGCCAGCCCGGTCGGCGCGGCCACCCGCTCGCTGCTCGCGGCCATGCAGCACGAGCCCGCCCTCATCGACGCGTTCCGCGAGGGGCCGCTGGCCGTGTGGCGCCGCGCGTTCGCCGAGATGTGGACCCGGGCGCAGGCCCGCGGCGAGATCGACGGCGACCTCAGCCAGTCCATCCCCGCCGAGGCCTCCACCGCCCTGCTCGTGCAGCGCTGGCTCGTCACGCGCGAGCCGGTGGACGCCGCCTACGCCGACGCGGTGCTCGAGACCGTGGTCCTCCCGCTGGTGCGCCGCACCCGCTGAGGCTCACCAGCCGAGGGTGCCCGGCTCGCCCTTGAACGGCCCGACGACCTCGTCGGTGATCCAGCCGCCGTAGAAGTCGCCGGCCTGGGCGCGCACCTGCTCGCCGTCGACCGCGGCCCGGCTCACCCGGCTCGGGTAGAACGCGATCGCGCCGCGCAGGTGCTCGTAGCCGGGCGTCGGCCGCTCGTAGGACCAGCCGGCGGAGGGGCGCCGGTGCCCGTCGACCACGACGTCCCAGTAGGTCGCGGCGCCCTTCCACTCGCAGAAGGACGCGCCGCGGGCCTTCTGCAGCACGCCGGGCGCGACGTCCTCGCGGGGCACGTAGTAGACCGGCGGGTGGCTGGTCTCGCAGACCCGCACGGCGCGCGTGGTGTCGGCGACGACCCGCCCGTCGACCTCCACGACGACGCGGCGCGGCGTCACCTCCGCCGACGGCGGGCGCGGGTAGTCCCAGACCGACTCCTGCCCGGGGCCGACCGGGTCCCGCGGCGGGACGGGCACGGGCTCAGCGCGTGCGGCGCACGACCGTCCGCTTCGCGGTCCGGCGCCGCCGCACCTTCTGGACGACGACCAGCGACGCCAGCAGCCCGAGGCCGCCGACCGTGGCCCTGCCGGCCGGCGACTGCAGGAACCGCACGACGGCGGCCTGCCCCTGGGCCTTGAGGCGCGTGGGGCTGCCGCGGAAGGCCAGCTGGTCCAGGGTGGCCGCCAGCGACTCGCGGGCGGCGTCGATCTCCAGCTGGATCTCTCGTGGGTCGCGAGGCACGGGCGACAGCCTGCCAGACGCCGCGCCGACCGGCCCGTTCCGGCGATCGCGGGCACCCGGCCGGGCGATCCCACCTAGACTCGGCGCCCACGCGGGAGTGGTGTAACGGCAGCCACGCCAGACTTAGGATCTGGTGCCCTCGGGCGTGCGGGTTCGACTCCCGCCTCCCGCACCCGGCCGGTTCAGCCCGGCGAGACGGTCAGCTCGACCTGGGGCGAGGGCAGCCCCGGGTCGTCGGCGTCGACCACGGCGAGCAGGTGGACGGCGTCGCCGTCGGTGCCGCGCAGCGCGAGGCCCTCGACCTTGACCACCCGGCCCGCGACCTCCGGCACAGGCGCGACGTCGAGCACCCGGCCGCCGTCGACGAGCGCCAGCGCCGTCGCCACCACCGGGCCGTCGTCGACGGCGTTCGGGGTGTCCTCCGCCGCGGCCGACAGCAGCTCGCGGCCGTCGGGCAGGACGACGGCGTCGGTGACGGCGAGCCCCACGCCGGCGACCTGCCCGAGGTCGAGGCGGTGCACCCGCCCGAGCGGGACCGCGTCAGCGCCGGCGCGTCCCAGCAGCACGGCCACCAGCGGCGCCAGCGGCACCTCGACGGCGGCGTTCGGCACCCCGGCGGCGAGGTTGCCCCGCTGGTACCAGCGCAGCACGTCGTCCGCGCGGCTCGCCCCCTCCAGGTTGAGCTGCCCGGCCGGCACGCCGAGGCGCGCGGCGACGGCGGCGTACAGCGGGGCGAGGTCGGCGGTGCGGACCGCCGGCCGCCCGCCGTCGAGGGTGACCAGCGCGCCCCGCGTGCGCCGCGCGGCGGAGCCCGAGCCGAGCAGCAGCACGCCCGGCCGCCCGCCGGCCTCCACCGGGCAGGCCACCTCGAGGTCGGGCTTGAGCCCCTTCGTCCCGGCCGCCTCGGAGAAGCGGTCGTGCCCCTCGACCGGTGGGAACAGGCGCACCGGCTCGACCCCGCCGGGGCGCTGCCAGGCGGCCGACGTCGCGTCGTCCTGCGCGACCAGCCAGCCGTCGCCGAACGGGGCGATCCCCGAGGCGGCGGTCACCGGGGTGCCGTCGTCGAAGCGCAGCGCGCGCACGGCGGTGAGGTCGATCCGCACCCTCCCTGCCTGCCCACCGGGGAGGGGGTGACACACCTGTCTTTCCCCAGGTCGGCACGCTGAGGTCGGGTCCGGGGCCGCTGCAGACGCCCGCGAGCCGTCGTACGGTCGGGGGGACCGCCCGGTCGTACAGCGAGGTCCGCCGGGCCGGTCCCTCTTCCCCGCACGCTCGTCCTCCGGACACGACCCGTCGGAGCCCATGACCTCCCCGCGCAGCGAGAACGCCCCCCGTCCCGGCCCTGACGCCGGGAAGCCCGACGAGAAGGCCGGCGAGAAGCCGGCCCGGCTCCAGCTCAGCCCCGTCCAGGTGGCCGCCGGCGCCCTGGCCGCGGTCTCCTCCGCGGTGGTGCTGTCCTTCTTCGGCGTCGCCGGCACCGTCATCGGCGCGGCGCTGGCCAGCATCGTGAGCACCGTGGGGTCGGCGCTCTACAGCGCCTCGCTCACCACCACGGGCGAGCGGCTCCGCAAGGCGCGCGTGCACCGACCGGCCCCCGCGGCGGACACGGCCGATGCGACGGCCACCCGGGAGCTGCCCGCCTCCCTCGACCCGCGGCGGGCCCCGGCCCCGCGGCAGCGCCCCCGGTGGGTGCGCGTGGCGGCCTACACCGCCGCCGTCTTCGTCACCGCGATGGTCGTCGTCACCGGCATCGAGCTGGTGAGCCAGCAGCCGGTCTCCGCGCTGGTCGGCGGCACCGAGGAGTCCTCGTCCTCGACCACCATCGGCGAGCTGTCCAACGCCTCCTCCTCGCGGGACACCACCGACGAACCCGCGGACACCGGCGACCCCGCGGAGGGGACGACGGAGGCCCCGGCGAGCACGACGCCGACCGAGGAGACACCCGCCGACGACGCCGACGAGGCCGACGAGGCCGAGGAGACCGGCACGCCGACGGAGGGGACCGGGGAGAGCACCCCGACGACCGCGAGCGGCAGCGCGGGGTCCGACGAGGAGCCCGGATCCGGGGAGGACGCCGAGGAGACCGCCCCGGCGCAGCCCACCACCCAGGCGCCGCGGACCGGCGCCGGCACCACCGCCGAGCCCACCGGCTGACCCGGCTGGGCGCTCAGGAGCCGACCAGCGCCCGGTGCAGCACGGCGACCAGCTCGGAGCGGGTCACGATCCCGGCGAGCCGGCCCGCCCCGTCGACCACCGGCAGGTGCCGCAACCCGCGGTCGGCCATGAGGGCGACGAGCTCGGACACCGGGGTGTCCACGCCGACGGTCGTCACGGGGCTGCTCATCACCTCCGACACCGGCGTGAGCGCCACGACGTCGAGGTTGAACAGGTCGTACACGGTCACGATGCCGACCACCCGGCCCTCGCCGGTCACCACCGGCAGCGCCTTCACCGCGTGCTGGTTCATCAGCATCCGGGCGCGGTAGAGGGTCTCCTGCGGCTGCACGGTGCGGACGTCGCGGGCCATCAGCGCGCCCACGCGCAGCTGCCCGAGCCGGCGGTCGAGCGCGTGCGCCTCGGCGTCGCGGACCAGCGCCAGCACGTCGCCGGGCAGGACGTCGAGGCCGCGGTCCAGCCGCTGCATCGCCGCCCGGACGTCGTCGGCCTGCAGGCCGACCCGCTCGCTGGGCGGCGCGTCGGCGCCCGGGGCCCGCGCCGGCGGCTCGGGCACGTGCGGGTAGGGCCGTCCGGTCAGGTTGTTGACGGCGGCGGCGACGGCGAGCAGCACGACGGTGTCGACGCCGACCGGCCACAGCGCGAAGAGCCACCCGTGGTCGGCCACCGCGGACGTGCCGACCGCGGCGAACAACGCGCAGGCGCCGCCCGGCGGGTGCACGCAGCGCAGCACCATCATCAGCGGGATCGCCACCCCGACGGCGACCGCGGCGGCCAGCGTGACGTCGTCGAGCAGCTTGCCGGCGGCGACGCCGACCAGCGTGGACAGCGTGTTGCCCACCAGCACCGGCCAGGGCTGGGCGAGCGGGCTCGCCGGCGCGGCGAACAGCAGCACGGCGGTGGCGCCCATCGGCGCGACGATCCACGGCAGCCCGGCCGGCCCGCCCGGGACCAGCGATGCGCTCAGCCCGGCCAGGCCGATGCCGAGCAGGGCGCCCAGGCCGCCGCGCAGCACCTCCGAGCGGCGGTAGCCCACCGGCCCCGGCCGCAGCCCGCCGATCCACGCCCGCCGGTCCGCGCGCACGCCGCTCCTCCCCCGCGGGTGCCCGTGCCCGCCGCGGGCGGCACCCTACGCGGCGGGCGGCCGGATCAGGCCGTGCCGAACCGCCACCGGGTCTGGCTGGCCGGGGACCGGGCGAAGCCGAAGACCGTGACCGGCGCGACGCGGAAGACGAGCGCGCCGCCGTAGGGGTCGACGAAGGCGCCGTCGGCCACCTCGAAGTGCCACTCGGGGCCGTGGTCGGCCTCCCACGCGGCGGCCAGCTCGCGGAGCCGGGCGTCGTCGGGGACCCGTTCGGCCACCCCCTCGACGACGACGTCGAGGCCGCCGCCGGCCGGGGTGCTCACGGTGAGCACCACGGCCGGGTTGGCCTCCAGGTTGCGGGCCTTGCGCTCGTGCGCGCCGGTGCAGAAGTGCAGGGCGCCGTCGCGCCACACGGTCAGCAGCGGGGTGACGTGCGGGCGGCCGTCGGGCCGGACGGTGGAGATCCAGGTGATCCGCGCGCGGCGCAGCGCGTCCTCCGCCTCCTCCCACGGGCGGGCGGTCGCGCCGGGCTCTCCGTAGCGGACGTCGACGTCGGTGCGCGGGACGGTCGTGGTCACGGCTCCTCCTCGGGGGTCGCAGGGCAGACCCCCGGGGAGCCCGGGACTCATCGCCCGGACTCGCCCGCTCGGTCGCTCAGTCCGCGCGCAGCACCCGGGCGACCTCCGGCACCAGCGCGGCGAAGGCCTGGCCGCGGTGGCTGCGGGCGTCCTTCTCCGCGGGCTCGAGCTCGGCGGAGGTGAGCTCGAGGCCGTCGGGGACGAACACGGGGTCGTAGCCGAAGCCGTTGGTGCCGCGCGGCGCGCGCACCACCCGCCCGCGCCACTGCCGCTCGAGCACCGCCTCGGCGCCGTCAGGGGTGACCAGCGCGGCGGCGCAGACGAACGCCGCGCCGCGCCGCTCGTCGGGGACGTCGGCGAGCTGGCCGAGCAGCAGCGCGGTGTTCGCGGCGTCGTCGCCGTGCCGGCCCGACCAGCGCGCCGAGAGCACCCCGGGCATGCCGTTGAGCGCGTCGACGGCGATCCCGGAGTCGTCGGCGACGGCGGGCAGCCCCGTGTACCGGACGGCCTCGCGGGCCTTGAGCAGTGCGTTCTCCGCGAAGGTCGCGCCGGTCTCGGGGGCCTCCGGGTACTCGGGCACGTCGCGCAGGCCGACCACCTGGACGCCGGGGACGGCGTCGGTGAGCAGCCGCTGCAGCTCGGCGAGCTTGCCGGCGTTGCGGGTGGCGAGGAGCAGGCGGGTGGTCATCGCTGCAGGGCCTCCTGCTGGATCCGGGTGAGCTGGGCGCAGCCGGCGACGGCGAGGTCGAGCAGCCGGTCGAGGGTGGGCCGGTCGAACACCGCGCCCTCGGCGGTGCCCTGCACCTCGACGAAGCCGCCCTCGCCGGTGCAGACGACGTTCATGTCGGTGCCGGCGCGCACGTCCTCCTCGTAGGCGAGGTCGAGCCGCGGCTCGCCGTCGATCACCCCGACGCTCACCGCCGACACCGACTGCACCAGCGGGTGCTTCTTGCCCGCGAGCTTCTTGCGGTCGGCGAGCCAGGTGACCGCGTCGGCGAGGGCCACGTAGGCGCCGGTGATGGCCGCCGTCCGGGTGCCGCCGTCGGCCTGCAGGACGTCGCAGTCGAGGGCGATGCTGTTCTCGCCCAGGGCGCCGAGGTCGACGGCGGCGCGCAGCGAGCGGCCGATGAGCCGGCTGATCTCGTGGGTGCGGCCGCCGATCTTGCCGCGCACCGACTCGCGGTCGCCGCGGGTGTGGGTGGCGCGCGGGAGCATCGCGTACTCGGCGGTGACCCAGCCCAGGCCCGAGCCCTTGCGCCAGCGCGGGACGCCCTCGGTGACGCTGGCCGCGCACAGCACCCGGGTCCGGCCGAACTCGACGAGCACCGAGCCCTCGGCGTGGTCGAGCCAGTTGCGGGTGATCTTGACCGGGCGGAGCTGGTCGGCCGTGCGGCCGTCGGGGCGGGTCACGGACGCCGAGCCTATCGGCGTCCGCCCGGCCGCCCGACGGGTGAGATGCCACGATCGGCCCCGTGCGATCGGAGCTGCGGACGGTCCGGACCGGCGGTGTGCCCACGGTGGTGGACCTGACCGGGGAGTGCGAGGAGTTCGTGCGCGGGGAGGGCGACGGGCTGCTGCAGGTGTTCGTGCCGCACGCGACGGCGGGGCTGGCGATCATCGAGACCGGTTCGGGCAGCGACGACGACCTGCTCGCCCAGCTCGACGAGCTGCTCCCCCGCGACGACCGCTGGCGCCACCGCCACGGCAGCGCCGGCCACGGCCGCGATCACGTGCTGCCGGCGTTCGTGCCGCCGCACGCGACCGTGCCGGTGCTCGAGGGGCGGCTCCAGCTCGGCACCTGGCAGCGCATCTGCCTGGTCGACCCCAACCGCGACAACCCGCAGCGGCAGGTGCGCCTGTCGTTCCTGCGGGGCTGACGCGCCCCTCGCCGCGCGCCGTCGGCGGGGCACGGCAGGATGCCGGTATGAGCGAGACCGCGCCCGCACCCGTCCGCCTGGCGCCCGGTGACCCGGCGCCGGACTTCACGCTGCCCGACGCCGACGGCACCCCGGTCTCCCTCGCCGACCACCGCGGGCGGCGGGTGATCGTCTACTGCTACCCGGCGGCGCTGACCCCCGGCTGCACCACGCAGGCGGTCGACTTCACCGCGGCGGCCGGGGAGCTCGCCGAGGCGGGGCTCGACATCATCGGGATCTCGCCCGACCCGCCGGAGAAGCTCGCCCGCTTCCGGGAGGAGGAGGGCCTGGGCATCACGCTGGTCTCCGACCCGGACAAGACGGTGCTCGCCGCCTACGGCGCGTTCGGCACCAAGAAGCTGTACGGCAAGGAGGTGCAGGGCGTCATCCGCTCCACCTTCGTCGTCGACGCCGAGGGCCGGATCGAGCGCGCCGCCTACAACGTCAAGGCCACCGGGCACGTGGCCAAGCTGCGCCGCGACCTCGGGCTGGGCTGAGCCCGGTCGGTCGTGCCGGCTCAGTCCCGCACGCCGAGCACGCCGGTCACCAGCGCGTCGATGACGGTGGTGGCCGCCTTGAGGTCGGGGTCGCGGGACACCATGACGTCGGAGTAGAGGAACGACTCCCCCAGCCGCACCACGGCGTAGGCGAGCACCGGCAGCGGGATCTCCGGGGCCAGCCCCCGCTCCTCGACGTCGCGCTCGAACAGCGCGGTGTAGGCCTCGGCGAGCCGGGGCTGCACGCGGCCGCGGGGGTCGGTGAGCACCCGCAGCGCGGTGGTGGGCTCGTCGTCGATGAACCGGCGCAGCGACGGCGCGGTGCCGAGCACGTGGCGGAAGTCCTCGGCGATCGCCAGGCTGCGCAGCCGGCCGGGGGGCTCGGCGCCCTCGGGCCGGGCGTCGTGGGCCTCGGTCGCGCGGCGCAGGGTGCGCTCGGCGAGCCACCACATCGCCTCGCCGAGGATGGCGTCGCGGTTGCCGACCCGCCGGAACAGCGTCACGCGGGAGATGCCGAGCTGCGCGGCCAGCGTCGTGGTGTCCAGGCGCTCGCCCGCGAGGAGGGTGCGCGCCGCCCGGTGGACGACCTCTTCCCTCGGCGCGATCACGCTCCGAGCCTAGGGGCGGGGAACCGGCGCGGGCACCGTGGCCGTCCCGGCCCTCCCCCGGACGCGGGAGGGCGGCCACCGTGGCGTCACGGTGGCCGCCCCCGGGAGCGGTGCGCGGCGGGTCAGACCGGGCAGGTGTTCCGGTAGTCGGAGACGTCCCCGAAGGCCGAGACCGACGGGCCGGGGCAGAGGAACTGCGAGTACCGGGTGTCGGTGTCGACGAACCGCTTGAGCCAGGCGATCGTGTTGGCCGCGATCACCGTGTTCGGGCTGTTGGGCGCGAAGTGACTGGCGTTGTTGAGCTCGAGGTACGCCCGCTCCGGCGCGTTGGTCAACGAGTTGTAGAACGGGATCGAGTGGCTGCTGACCGACGCGACGCTGTCGTTCTCCGCGCCGATGACCAGGGTGGGCGTGCGCACCTCGGGCCAGGTCTTGTCGGTGTTCCAGCCGGTCAGCGGGACCGCGGCCCGCAGCGTCGGGCGGTCCTTGGCCGCCTCGAGCGTGCCGCCACCGCCCATGGAGTGGCCGACGACGGCCAGGCGGTTGGCGTCGACCCGGGTGCGGACCGCGCTCGAGCGGGTCAGGTAGTCCAGCGCCGCCAGCAGCTGGTCACCGCGCGCGGAGGGCTGGTCGTAGCGGGAGTTGGTGTCGAAGACGATGACGACGAAGCCCTGCGAGGCCAGCCGCGGGCCGAGCCACGCGACGGTCTCCCGGCCGGCGGTGTAGCCCGGCGAGATGGCGACACCACCGAAGGTCCCCTGCGTGGTGGTCGTCGGGTAGTAGATCGTCGCCGCGCCGAAGCCCGGGGTGGAGAAGTCCGAGACGGTCGTCGACGTGGTGGCGAACGGCCCCGCGGCCGCGGAGATGCTCGCCTGCGTCGGGGCCGGCCCGCGCCACCAGGACTCGTCGGCGCTGGCCGGGGAGGCGCCGGCGACCACGGTCGCCAGGGCCGTGACGGTCGCCGCGACAGCGCCCGTCAGGAGACGTCGGATTCGCACGGAGGTCCTTTCGAGGAACCGCGGGCACGCAGCACCCACCGCGGGAGGGGACGGACCGCTTCGGCGCCGGGCCCACTCTCTGTGGTCTGCGTCACGCCTCTGCGTGACCGAAACGTAACGGGCCGGTCCGTGCGGGGGAAGAGGTCGCTGGAACATTTTCCCGAGATGTTCCATCCCGGGCGTGTCGCGCCCCCCACCTGCACATCTGCGGGCGCGGCGACATCAGGCCGTCCACGTCCCGGGCCGTGGCTGACCGTAGCGGCCGCCGTCCCAGCCCGGGTCCCACGGGAAGGAGCCCGGCGGCGAGGACCACGTCAGCTGCAGGGCGGGCACCGAGTACTCCGTCGGGCGCCGGTACCAGCGGTTGGCGCCGAACAGGACCTCCCCCGGGTTCGGGCACTCCTCCACCACCAGGCCGCCCCGGACGGCCGGCTCGTCGAGGAACTCCCCCGGCACCAGCGACCGGCCGAGGACGACCTCGCCGGCGACCGCGTCGAGCAGCGCGTGGGTGGTGGTGGCACCGAGCCCGACGACGACCAGCTCCGGGTGGCCCAGCCCGAACAGGCCGATCGTGTAGCCGAAGGCCGGCTCACCCGGCTGCTCCCCGGGACCGACGTACTGCACGGCGAAGCGGGAGCGGCGGATCACGGCGGCCAGGTGGGCGTCCTCCTGGTCCAGCCAGGCGGTGGTCTGCGGGTCGGTCGTCATGCCCGGGAGCCTGCGGCCGGGCACCGACAGGACGGCCGGGCGTTCCCCCGGTCGTGGACGGCGGACGCCCCTGTGGACGGCGGCGCCCGGATCGTCGGTGCCTCAGTCCCCCGCCGCGACCCCGCCCTCCCCCTGCCGCTTCGCCCGGGCCCGCCGCTTGCCCTCGTGCATCGCCTGGACGCGGGCCACCGGGATGGTGTGGCCCTCGGCGACCAGGTCCTCCGGCAGCTCCTGCGGGGCGGGCAGCAGCGCCGCCCACGGGTCGCCGTCGCCCAGCCGCTCCGGCGCCGTCGCCACCGTGACGTCGCCCGGCCGCACGGAGGGCAGGTCCTCCCAGGACACCGGCGCCGACACCGGCAGGCCGGGGCGGATCCGCGGGCTGTAGGCGGCCACGATCGTCGAGGAGCCGGAGCGGGTGGAGTCGAGGAAGACCCGGCCGTGCCGGTCCTCCTTGATGTAGGCGGTCGTGGCGAGGTCCGGGCCGAGCGCGGCGGCGCGGGCTGCGAGCGCGCGGGTCGCGGCCGCGGCGTCCTCGGGGCCGGCGCCGCGCACCGGCACGACGACGTGCACCCCCTTGGACCCGCTGGTCTTCACCGCCCCGGCCAGGCCCGCCGCGTCGAGCGCCTCCCGCACGAGTCCGGCGGCGGCCACCACGACGTCGAAGTCGGCGCCCTCGGGCGGGTCGAGGTCGAGCACGATGCCGGTCGGCTCGGTCTCCGCGCCGGAGCGGGAGAACGGGACGTGGAACTCCACCGCGCGCTGGTTGGCCAGCCACAGCAGCGTGCGGCGGTCGTCGCAGAGCACCTGGTGCACCTCGCGGTGCGCCCCGGACGACCACACGGGCACGGTGCGCACCCAGTCCGGCGCGCCCTTGGCGACGTTGCGCTGCATGAACGGCTCCTGGCCCGGCCGCACCCGCTTGACCGACAGCGGCCGGCCGGCCAGCTGCGGGACGATGCGGTCGGCGAAGCGGTCCAGGTGGTCGACCAGGTCCCCCTTGGTCACCCCCAGCCCGTCGCCGAGGGGCTGGTCGAGGCTGGTCAGCCGGACCCCGTCGCGCTCCTCGTCGGCCACCGGGCCACCGTGCCCGCCGACCGCGCGGCGGGCAACCGCTCAGACGACGTACGTGGCGCCCGGCCGCACCAGCTCGGCGGCGGCGAAGACCGCCTGCGCGCCGGCGAGCTGCGCGGCCGGGTCGACCCAGGCGGGCACGTGCGTGACCAGGAGCCGGCGCACCCCGGCGGCGACCGCGGCCTCACCGGCCTGCCGGCCGGTGAGGTGCAGGTCCGGCGGCAGGTCGTCGCGCTCGGGGTGCGCGGCCTCGGCGAGCAGCACGTCGGCGCCGCGCGCCAGGTCGACGACGGCCCGGCTGGGCCCGGTGTCGCCGGTGTAGACGAGCGAGGAGCCGTGCGCGGTGAGCCGGACGGCGTGGCACTCGATCGGGTGCGCGGTGCGCGCCGTCTGGACCTCGAAGGGCCCGAGCACGGCGGAGACGGGGGTGACGGCGAAGTCGAAGACGTCGGTCAGCGGGGCGCCGTCGGCGTCGTAGGCCTGCGCCAGCCGGCGGTCGGCGCCGGCCGGGGCGATCAGCGGCACCCGGCGGCGCGAGGAGCGGCCGGAGTAGCGGTGCCAGACCACCATCGGCGCGACGTCGAGGCAGTGGTCGGCGTGCAGGTGGGAGAGGTAGACGGCGTCGATCGAGTCCGGGTCGGCCAGCGCCTGCAGGGCGCCGAACGCGCCGTTGCCGAGGTCGAGCAGCACCCGGAAGCCGTCGTGCTCGACGAGGTAGCAGGAGGCCGCCGACGTCGGCCCCGGGCCGCTGCCCGAGCAGCCGACGACCGTGAGCCTCACCGCGTCAGGCTAACGACCGCGCTCAGCGGGCGTGCAGGACGGCGTCGGCCGGGACGGTGAGGACGCCGTCGGCCCAGGTGACGCCGGTGAGGTCGGCGACGACGACGTCCGCCTCGCCGGTGGCGACCGCGCGCTCGCCGATGCCGAGGACGCGCGCCCCGGCGGCGCGGCCGGCGGCGATCCCGGCCGGGCTGTCCTCGACGACGACGGTCTCCGCCGGCTCCAGCCCGAGCAGGCGGGCGCCGAGCAGGTACCCCTCCGGGTCGGGCTTGCCGGTGCGCACGTCGCGGCCGGTGACCATCGCGCCGGGCAGCGGCAGCCCGGCCGCGCGCAGCCGGGCGCCGGCCAGCTCCGGGGTGCCGGAGGTGACGACGGCCCAGACGCTCGGCGGCAGCGACGCCAGCAGCGCCGCGGCGCCCGCGACGGCGGGGACGGTGTGGGCGTCCTCGAGCTCGTAGCGGTCGATCAGTGCGGCCGCGGCGTCCCGCCGGTCGGCGGCGACCAGGTCGGCGACGGTGTCGGCGGCGCGGCGGCCGTGCACCACGGCCATGACCGCCACCGGGTCGAGGCCCTGCTCGAGCGCCCAGCGCGACCACGACGTCGTGACCGCCTCGTCGGAGTCGACCAGGACCCCGTCGTTGTCGAAGAGCAGGCCGCGGGCGGGCAGCAGGACGCTCACGCCCAGAGCTGGCCCTCGAGCGCGGAGGTGGCCTCCTCCAGGGTGCCCGCGTAGGCGCCGGTGGACAGGTACTTCCACCCGCCGTCGCAGACGATGAACACGATGTCGGCCTTGCGGCCCGCGGCCACCTCGCGGTCGGCGACGCCGAGCGCGGCGTGCAGGATCGCGCCGGTCGAGATGCCGGCGAAGATGCCCTCGCGCTCGACGAGCTGCCGGGTGCGGTGGATGGCGTCGTCGGGGCCGACGGAGAACCGCGAGTCGAGCAGCTCGGGGTCGTAGAGCTCGGGGATGAACCCCTCGTCGATGTTGCGCAGCCCGTAGACGAGCTCGCCGTAGCGCGGCTCGGCGGCGATCACCTGGACGCCGGGCTTGTGCTCGCGGAAGTAGCGCGAGCAGCCCATGAGCGTGCCGGTGGTGCCCAGGCCCGCGACGAAGTGGGTGATCGACGGCAGGTCGGCGAGGATCTCCGGTGCGGTGCCGGTGTAGTGCGCCTCGGCGTTGGCCGGGTTGCCGTACTGGTAGAGCATCACCCAGTCGTCGTGCTCGGCGGCGAGCTCCTTGGCCATGGCCACGGCCTGGTTGGAGCCCCCGGCGGCCGGCGAGCTGATGATCCGCGCGCCGTACATCTCCAGCAGCTGCCGGCGCTCGACCGAGGTGTTCTCCGGCATGACGCAGATCAGCTTGTACCCGCGCTGCCGGGCCACCATGGCCAGCGAGATGCCGGTGTTGCCGCTCGTCGGCTCGAGGATGGTGTCGCCGGGCTTCAGCTCACCGGCCTTCTCCGCCGCCTCGATCATCGAGATGGCGGCCCGGTCCTTGATCGACCCGGTCGGGTTGTGGTCCTCGAGCTTGGCCCACAGCCGCACGTCGGAGGTCGGCGACAGGTTGGGCAGCCCCACGAGCGGGGTGCCGCCGAGCGAGTCGACGAGGGAGGCGAAGCGGGCCATGCGGGGACCCTTCCGGGAGACGGGGTGGGGCGGGGCGGGCGGCGTCAGCAGCCGCCGGCGACCGCCGGGAGGATCGTGACCTGGTCGCCGTCCTTGACGGCGGTGTCCAGCGCACCGGTGAAGCGGACGTCCTCGTCGTTGACGTAGACGTTGACGAAGCGGTGCAGCTTGCCCTCCTCGGTCACCAGGCGGCCCTTGATGCCGGGGTGCTTGGCGTCGAGGTCGTCGACGAGCGCGGCCAGGGTGTCCCCGCTGCCCTCGACGGTCTTGTTGCCGCCGGTGTGGGTGCGCAGGATGGTCGGGATCCGGACCTCGATGGCCATGGCGTGCGGTTCTCCTCGGGAGGGTGGGGACGTGCGGGTACGCCTCGGGGGCGCGGGCTTGCCAGGGGGAACGCGGGTGCGTCGCGGGGGATTCCGTGCCCCGCGGCACAGCGCCGGGTCGGGCGCCGCTCAGTCGTAGACGACGGTGGTCGGCGAGTGGCCGAACAGGTAGGACTCGACGACCTCGACGTCCTCCTCGCTCACCTCGCCGTCGACGATCCGGAAGCTGCGGAACTCGACCTCGTCGCCCTCGAGCCCGGTGCGGTTGCCGTGCTCCCGGGTGGAGACGAGGACGTAGTGCGCGTTCGGCTCGGACGCGTAGCTGACGTCGGTGCGCGACGGGTGCGCCTCGGTGGCGGTGTGCGAGTGGTAGATGACCACCGGCTCCTCGTCCCGGTCGTCCATCTCCCGGTACAGGCGCAGCAGGTCGCCCGAGTCGAACTCGTAGAACGTCGGCGACCGGGCGGCGTTGAGCATCGGGATGAACCGCTCGGGACGGTCGCTGCCCTCGGGCCCGGCGACGACGCCACAGGCCTCGTCCGGGTGGTCCTCCCGGGCGTGGGCCACGATGGCGTCGTAGGTCGCGCGGTCGATGCGCAGCACGGGCCCAGTCTAGGTGGCGCCCCGGCGGCGCCGGGACGACGGTCGCCCGGCCGGGGCCGGACACCGCGCCGACACCCACCGGATACGGTGCGGACTCGTGGCGGTCGAGCTGATCATGGGAGCCGGGGTGCTCGTCGTCGCGCTCCCCGCGCTGTGGCTCGGCATCCGCGGGCTGACCCTCCGGAGCGGGCACTACAGCAGCGACGTCACCGCCGACCGGGTGTCGCTGGTGCTGCTGGTCGCCGTCCGCTCGCTGGTGCTGCTGCTGGTGCTGGCGCTGTCGGCCGTCGTGCTGGTCTCCGCCGTGGGGGCGGTCGTGCGCGACCTGGAGCTGCCGAGCCTGGTGCCGGTGTTCTTCGTGCTGGACCTGCTGCTCGCGGCGCTGGTGCTGCTCACCTTCGGGCGTCGCGCGCGGCGGCGACCGCGTCGACCAGCGACCCCTGCAGCCCGGTGAGCCAGTAGTAGACGGCCAGCTGCTGGCCCTCCTCGCCGACCGGGTCCTCCGGCGGCTCGGTCTCCTCGGTGATGCCGATCCGCTCCCCGAGCGCGAGCCGCAGGTCGTTGGTGGTGCGCAGCCAGGCGCCGGCCTGGTCGGGGTCCAGCCGCACCTCTCCCCCGCCCGCGGGCAGCGAGGCCCGGACGGCGGCGAGGTCGTCGGTCTTGCCGCTGCGCAGCGCCGTCTCGGTGAGCTCGCGGTAGTCGGCGGCGATCTCCGGGTGGGTGCGGTGCCCCGCCGGCAGCAGCCGGGCCAGCACCGGGTCGCCGTCGACGTCGTCGGCGTCGGCGGTCAACAGCTGCTCGAGCTGGTCGAGCAGCATCCCGAGCACCCCGGACTCGGCGGGCTCGAGGCGGGCGACGACGTCAGCACCCCTGCGGCGGAACGGCCTCATGCGTCCTTCTGGTAGGTGGCCCACAGGCCGTAGGCGTGCAGCCGGCTGGTGTCGTGTTCCATCCGCTCGCGCGGGCCGGAGCTGACCACGGCCTTGCCGTCGTTGTGCACCTGCAGCATCAGCGTCGTCGCCGTCGGCTCGTCGTAGCCGAACAGCTCCCGCAGCACGTGCGTCACGTAGGTCATGAGATTGACGGGGTCGTTCCAGACGATGGTCACCCACGGGCGGTCGAGGTCCTCGACCTCCTCCACCGTGGGATCGGGCGTCCGTGTCGGAGCGAGCGGTCCGGCCACGCGACCACTCTAGGACGGCGGGCTCCCCCGGTCCCCCGGGTGCGGTCGCGGCGGTGCGACCTAGGGTCGGGATCATGCCGACGGGTCCCGCCCTCCTCACCGACCGGTACGAGCTCACGATGGTCGCCGCCGCGCTCGCCGACGGCACCGCCGACCGCGACTGCGTCTTCGAGGTCTTCGCCCGCCGGCTGCCGCACGGCCGCCGCTACGGCGTGGTGGCCGGCACCGGCCGCCTGCTGGAGGCGCTACCCGCCTTCCGCTTCGGCGACGAGGAGCTGGCCACGCTGCGCGAGCAGGGGCTCACCGACGCCCGGCTGCTGGACTGGCTGGCCGACTTCCGCTTCACCGGCGACGTCGAGGGCTACGCCGAAGGAGAGTTCTTCTTCCCCCACTCCCCCGTGCTCACCGTGCGCGCGCCCTTCGCGCAGGGGGTGCTGCTGGAGACCCTGGTGCTGTCGGTGCTCAACCACGACAGCGCCATCGCCTCGGCGGCCGCCCGGATGGTCGGCGCGGCGTGCGAGCGGCCGTGCATCGAGATGGGCTCGCGGCGCACCCACGAGCAGGCCGCCGTGGCCGCCGCCCGGGCGGCGCACCTGGTCGGGTTCGTGGCCAGCTCCAACCTGGAGGCCGGGCGGCGCTACGGCGTCCCGACGACGGGCACCAGCGCGCACGCCTTCACGCTCCTGCACGACGACGAGGCCGCCGCCTTCCGCGCGCAGGTCGACACCCTCGGCGTCGGCACCACGCTGCTGGTGGACACCTACGACGTCGTCCAGGGCATCCGCACCGCCGTCGAGGTTGCCGGGCCGGAACTCGGCGCCATCCGGCTGGACTCCGGCGACCTGCCCACGCTGGCCACCGCCGCCCGCCGCCAGCTCGACGAGCTCGGCGCCGCCAAGACGAAGATCATCGTGACGAGCGACCTCGACGAGTTCGCCATCTCGGGGCTGATGGCCGCGCCGGTCGACGGCTACGGCGTCGGCACCTCCCTGGTCACCGGCTCGGGCGCCCCGACGGCCGGCATGGTCTACAAGCTGGTCGAGCGCGACGGCGTGCCGGTGGCCAAGCGCTCGGAGGGGAAGAACTCCACGGGCGGGCGCAAGTCCGCCGTCCGCCGGCACGATGCCGACGGCACCGCCGTCGCCGAGGTGGTCACCGCCGGGCCCGTCGAGCCGCGCGACGGCGACCGGTCGCTGGTGGTGCCGCTCGTGCGCGGCGGGGAGGTGGTGTCCCCGGCCTCGCCCGCGCAGGCGCTCGCCGCGGCCGCCGGGCACCACCGGCGGGTGCGGGAGGCGCTGCCGGCGGAGGCATGGGCGCTGTCCCGCGGGGAACCGGCCCTGGAGACGGTGACGGCATGAGGGAGGTCCCGCGGTGACGCGCGCACTGGTGGTCGTGGACGTGCAGAACGACTTCTGCGAGGGAGGCAGCCTGGCGGTGGCCGGCGGCGCGGCGGTGGCGGCGGCCATCACCGGGCACGTGCGCTCGGGCGGTTACGACCACGTGGTGGCCACCCGCGACCACCACGTCGACCCGGGCGGCCACTTCGCCGAGCAGCCGGACTACCTGGAGACGTGGCCGGCGCACTGCGTCGTCGGCACCGGCGGGGTGGAGCTGCACCCGGCGCTGGACCGGGAGCCGATCGAGGCGGTCTTCGACAAGGGCGAGTACGCCGCCGCCTACTCCGGCTTCGAGGGCCGCGCCGACGGGGTGCCGCTCGCCGAGTGGCTGCGCGGGCACGGGGTGGACGCCGTCGACGTGGTCGGCATCGCCACCGACCACTGCGTGCGGGCCACCGCGCTCGACGCCGTCGCCGAGGGCTTCGCCACCCGGGTGCTGCTGCACCTGACAGCCGGCGTCGCCGAGGGCTCCACCGCGGCGGCCCTCGACCAGCTCCGCACCGCCGGCGTCGAGCTGGAGGGCAGCGTGCACCGCGGGTGAGGCAGGCCGCCTGGCGAGGCGAGCCGCCCTGCGGAGGACGGCGGACCGGTCGCGGGGCCGGAGGCTCCCGGACGGGACGACGTGGCGGGGCTCAGCTCAGCCGGGGGACGGCACGTGGCCGCGGTGGAGGCCGGTAGGCCGACGGAGAGCACAGTTCACAACGCGTCCAGGACCTCGTCCCTCGTGAAGCCGAGGACCTGCAGGACGGCGTCGAGGTAGGGCTGGTTGAGCGCGGTGTGCGCCTGCTCGCGCACGACCGGCTTGGCGTTGAAGGCGATGCCCAGGCCCGCCGCGTTGAGCATGTCGAGGTCGTTGGCGCCGTCGCCGACGGCCACGGTCTGCTCCAGCGGGATGCCGTGCTCGCCGGCGAAGCGGGCCAGCGCGCGGGCCTTGCCGGCGCGGTCGACGATCTCGCCCACCAGGCCGCCGGTCAGCCGCCCGTCGGCCACCTCGAGGGTGTTGGCGGCGGCGAAGTCGAGGCCGAGCGAGGCGGCCAGCGGGTCGGTGATCTGGCTGAAGCCGCCGCTGACGACGCCGCAGCGGAAGCCGTGCCGCTGCAGCGTCCGGATGAGCGTGCGGGCCCCGGGGGTGAGCTCCAGGTGCTCGCGCACCTCGTCGAGCACCTCGACCGGCAGGCCGGCGAGCGTGGCCACCCGGGCGCGCAGCGACTCGGCGAAGTCGAGCTCGCCGTTCATCGCCGCGGCGGTGATCCGCGCGACCTCGGCGGCCCGCCCGGCGCGGGCGGCCAGCTCGTCGATGACCTCGCCGCGCACGAGCGTGGAGTCGACGTCGAGGACGATCAGCCGCTTGCTGCGCCGCGCCAGGCCCACCGGCTCGACGGCGATGTCGGCGCCGGTCGCGGTGGCGACCGCGGCCAGAGCGGTGCGCAGGGCGGTGGCCTCGGCGCCGGAGACGGCGAGCTCCAGGGCCGTGACGGGGTGGTCCGACAGCCGCCGGATCGCGTCGATGTTGCCCCCGACGCCGGCGATGGCGGTCGCCGCCCCTGCGACGGCCGACGGCGGCACCGGGCGGCCGAGCAGGGTCACGTGGTGGGCGCGGCCGGGCGCCGCGGCCCGCCGGTCGGACGCCGACTCGACCGCGACCCGCACGCCGGTGGCGGCCGCGACGTCGTCGGCCAGCCGACCGAGCGCGGCCAGGAGGTCCTCCTCGTCGACCGGCCCGTCGGCGGGCAGCGCCCCGACGACGACGCCGAGCACGAGGTGCCCGTGCACGACGACCTGCTCGACGTCGACCACCTCCAGCGGCGGCACGCCCGCACCTCCGGCCAGCGCGCCGAACAGGCGGGCGGTGACCCCGGGCCGGTCGGCGCCGGTGACCGTGAGCAGCGCGCGCGGTCCGTCGGGGTGGGTCTCCGGCCGGACGCGGGGCGTGGGGTCGAGCGGCACGGCGGTCATCGTGCCCCACCCGGCCGCGGCCGCCGGGCGGTGGTCCCGGCCCGTGGTCCCGGGCGGTGGTCCCGCGCAGGCCCGGACGACGGACGACGCCCCGCCGGCCGGAGCCGACGGGGCGTCGTCGTGACGTGCGATCGCGGTGCGGCCGTCAGGCGACGGCCGGGCGCATCAGAACGGGTCGGGGTCGTTCGGACCCTGCCGCGGGCCGGTGCCGTTGGCGAGCTCGCTGACCCCGCCGTAGGGCTCGTGACGCTTGCCGACGTGCGCCTCGGCCTGCAGCCGCTCGATGAGGTGCGGGTAGTGCGCCTCGAACGCCGGACGCTCCGACCGGATCCGCGGGATCTCGGTGAAGTTGTGCCGGGGCGGCGGCGAGGAGGTGGCCCACTCGAGCGAGTTGCCGTGGCCCCACGGGTCGTCGCGCAGCGCGAGCCGGCCGTACTTCCACGACTTGGCCACGTTGTAGAGGAACGGGATTGTCGAGGCGCCCAGGACGAACGAGCCGATCGTCGAGATGACGTGCAGCGTCGTGAACCCGTCGGTGGGCAGGTAGTCGACGTACCGGCGCGGCATGCCCTGGGTGCCCAGCCAGTGCTGGACCAGGAACGTGGCGTGGAAGCCGATGAACGTCAGCCAGAAGTGCAGCTTGCCCAGCCGCTCGTCCATCATCCGGCCGGCCATCTTCGGGAACCAGAAGTAGATGCCGGCGTAGGCGGCGAACACCACGGTGCCGAAGACGACGTAGTGGAAGTGGGCGACGACGAAGTAGCTGTCGTTGACGTGCCAGTCCAGCGGCGGGCTGGCCAGCAGCACGCCGGTCAGGCCACCGAGGAGGAAGGTCACCAGGAAGCCGATCGAGAACAGCATCGGCGTCTCGAACGTCAGCTGGCCCCGCCACATGGTGCCGATCCAGTTGAAGAACTTGATGCCGGTGGGGACCGCGATCAGGTAGGTCAGGAACGCGAAGAACGGCAGCAGGACCGCGCCGGTGGCGTACATGTGGTGCGCCCACACCGTCAGCGACAGGCCACCGATGAGCAGCGTGGCGCCGACCATGCCCTTGTAGCCGAACAGCGGCTTGCGGCTGAACACCGGGATGACCTCGGTGATGATGCCGAAGAACGGCAGGGCGATGATGTAGACCTCGGGGTGCCCGAAGAACCAGAAGAGGTGCTGCCACAGCATCGGGCCGCCGTTCTCGTCGGAGAAGACGAGGGCACCGAGCTGGCGGTCGGCCAGCAGCGCGAGCAGCGCGGCGGTGAGGATCGGGAAGGCCAGCAGCACCAGCAGGCTGGTGACCAGCGTGTTCCAGGTGAAGATCGGCATCCGGAACAGGGTCATGCCCGGCGCCCGCAGGCAGACGATCGTGGCGGTGAAGTTGACCGCGCCGAGGATGGTGCCGAGGCCGGAGACCGCCAGGCCCGCGATCCAGAGGTTCGCGCCGGCACCGGGGCTGTGGACCACGTCCGACAGCGGGGTGTAGGCGTACCAGCCGAAGTCGGCCGCGCCGCCCGGCGTGAAGAAGCCGGAGACGAGGATCAGGCCACCGAAGAGGAACAGCCAGTACGAGAAGGCGTTCAGCCGCGGGAACGCGACGTCGGGGGCGCCGATCTGCAGCGGCATGATCAGGTTCGAGAACGCGAAGAACAGCGGCGTCGCGAACATCAGCAGCATGATCGTGCCGTGCATCGTGACGAGCTGGTTGTACTGCTCGGGCGAGAGGAACTGCAGCCCGGGCTGGCCCAGCTCACCGCGGATCAGCATGGCCATGAAGCCACCCACGATGAACCAGGCGAACGAGGTGGCCATGTACATCAGGCCGATGGTCTTGTGGTCCGTGGTCCGCAGCAGGTTCGAGAGCCGCGCACCCCGCTGGACCTCGCGAGCCGGGCTCGGCCGGCTCACGATCGGTGCAGGCGCGATCGTCACGGCCGCAGCTTAGACCGACTCCGGCGGACACGTCCGGCCCGCCCGGGCAGGCGCGCCGCCGCGCGCGGCGCCCCTCCGCCGCGACGCAGGGTCACATCATGATCACGATGGTTTCCGCCCTGCTCAGGAGGGGAACAGGACCGTCCGGCTCTGGAGATCCCAGGCCCCGGCCACCAAGGCCACCTGCTCGGGAGGTCCACCGTGGAGATCCTCTGGAACATCATCGTGCTGATCGTGGTCGGCGCCATCGCCGGCTTCATCGCCCGTGCCGTCGTCCCCGGCAAGCAGTCGATGAGCGTCGGGATGACGATCGTCCTCGGCATCATCGGCTCCTTCGTCGGGAACCTGCTCGGCAGCCTGCTCAGCGGGCGCGGCTTCGAGCTCGGCACCGCCGGGATCATCGGCTCGATCATCGGCGCCATCGTGGTGCTGCTGGTCTACGTCTTCGCCACGCGCGGACGGGCCCGCGGCACGCGCGTCTGACACGGAGCGGGCCCCCGCCGGGGGCCCGCCCAGTCGCCCCGGAGGGGCCCGGCCACGTCGGCCGGGCCCCTCCGGCGCGTCCGGCGTCAGACGGTCCAGGTGGTGACGTCGACGGCGAGGGTCACCCGGACCCGCGGCGGCAACCCGGCCATCCGCCCGGCCAGCTCCCCCGGCGCCAGGTGGCGGGCGTGCGGACCCATGCCGACGACGGCGGCCACGGCGCGGTGGTCGAGCTCCAGCTCCTCCCGGTGCGCCGCCGCCCCCGCCGGCCGCAGGTGCGGCTCCAGCGAACCCGACAGTCGCGCGGCCTTGTCCGGGTCGACGCGCAGCAGCCCGAGCGGGCTCACGAGCTCGGCGAGGTGGTCGGGCGCCGGGGTGGCCACCACCAGGCGCCCGCCCGGACGCAGCACCCGCGCCGTCTCCGGGCCGTTGCGCGGCGCGAACACGACCATCGCCCGGTCGACCGCGCCGTCGCGCACCGGGAGCCGCGCCCAGGTGTCGGCGACGACGGCCATCGCGCGCGGCGAGGCCCCCGCCGCCCGGCGCGCCGCGTACCGCGAGGAGTCCAGGACCACGCCGACCGCCCCGGGCAGCGCGTCGAGCACGCCCGCGAGGTGCTGGCCGGTGCCGCCGCCGAGGTCGAGCACGGAGCCGGCCGGCCCCTCCCCCGCCGCCACCGCGGCGGCGAGCGCGGCGGTCAGCCCGGCGTAGGTGCCGGCCGCGAGCACCTCCGCCCGGTCGGCGACCATCTCCGCGGTGTCGCCCGACGGCGGGGTGTGGCCCGGCGGCAGCAGCGTCACGTGCCCCTGCCGCGCCCGGTCGAAGGAGTGGCCGGCCGGGCAGCGCAGGCCGGCGTCGCCGGGCAGGGCCGCCAGCGCCGCGCCGCACACGGGGCAGGCCAGCAGCGCCACCGCCCGCGCCGGCCAGGGGCGCCGGCTCACCGGGCTGCCGCCGTCGGGGGCAGGACCGGCGGGGGCGGCGTCTCGGCCGCGCGCCCGGGGACCACCGCGACGGCGGCGAGCGCGGCGGCGGCCCCGACCGCGAACGCCGCCCAGTAGCCGGGGCCGCCGTCGGCGAGCAGGGCCGCGGCCGGCACGGTGAGCGCCGCCGCCAGGTTCTGCACGGTGTTGTGCGCGCCGAGCGCCCGCCCGGCCCAGGCGCTGCCGGCCTGCTCGGCCACCGAGGTGAAGGCCACGCCGTTGGGGCTGACCGTGGCCACCGCCGCCAGCGCCACCGCCGCGGCCGCGACCGCGGGACCGAGGACGCCGGGGGTGAGCGCGGCGACGACGGCGAGCACCCCCACGACGACGGCGACCGCCGCGGCCACCCGGCGCAGCGGCCCGAGCCGGCTGCCCACCCGGTCGGACCAGGTGCCGGCGCCCAGCCGCGCGGCGACCCCGCCGACCTGCGAGACGGCCAACAGCGTGCCGGCGCCGGCCGCGCCCCAGCCGCCGGCGTGCACCAGCCAGTCGAAGGCGAGCCCCGCGACGGCGAACTGCGGCACGACGAGCAGCGTGCTGGCCGCGTGCACCCGCCACAGCACCGGGCCGCGGTAGGGCGAGGCCGGCCGCGGGGCGCCGGGGGCCCGCGGCGGGCGGGCCGGGTCGCGCACCAGCACGCCGATGAGCACCGCCGTCGCCGCGCAGCCGGCCGCGAGCAGCGCGAAGGCGCCGCCGGGACCGTCGCCGGCCAGCCGCGGCAGCAGCAGCCCGGCCAGGCCCACGCCCAGCGGCTGCCCGGCCTGGCGGATGCCCATGGCCAGGCCGCGCTGCTCCGGCGGGAACCAGCCGAGGACGAGGCGGCCGCTCGCGGCGTGCACCGAGGCGCTGCCGCCGCCGGCCAGCAGGAGCCAGAGGCCGGTGGCGAGGGCGCCGTCGGCGAGCGCCGCGCCGGTGAGCGCGCCGGCCGCGACGGCCAGCCCGGCGGTGAGCACGAGGCGCTCGCCGTACCGGTCGGCCAGGGCACCCCAGAGGAGCAGCGTGCCGACCAGCCCCGCCGTCGGGGCGCTGACCAGCAGGCCCACCTGGGGCAGGGTCAGCCCCTCGGCGCGCAGCGCGACGGTCAGGAACGGCAGGCCGTTCTGCGCCGCGCAGGCGGCGACCAGCCCGGTCAGGCCGACGCCGAGGTGGCGCCAGCGGGCGCGGGGCGGCGCGGCGGCGGGCTCGGTGGCCGGCGCCGTCACCGCGGGACGGGGTGCAGGGTCACCCCGGTCAGCACCCCGGCGTCGGCGACCGCGGTCAGGAAGGTGCCGTGCGGCTGGCGGCGGCGGTCGGTGGGCGAGCCGGGGTTCAGCAGCCGCAGGCCGGTGCTCGCCGTGCTGTCCCAGGGGATGTGGCTGTGGCCGAAGAAGAGGACGTCGGTGTCCGGGAAGCGCTCGGCGCAGCGGCGCTCGCGCCCCTTGGCGTCGCCGGTCTCGTGGACGACGGCGATCCGCAGCCCCTCGACCTCGGCGCGGGCGACCTCCGGCAGCCGCTCGCGCAGCGCGCCGTGGTCGTTGTTGCCGTGGACGGCGAGCAGCCGGCGGGCGCGGGCCTCCAGCAGGTCGAGCAGGGCGACGTCGACCCAGTCGCCGGCGTGCACGACGAGGTCGGCGTCGTCGATGGCGGCCCACAGGGGATGAGGTAGGTCACGCGCTCGCCTGGGCAGGTGCGTGTCGGCGGTCACCACCAGCGAAACGGCCACGACGACATGGTCGCAGGGGGCTAGTTTGCCTCGCGGCCGATGATCTCGGCCGCTCCCCGCACGAGTCCCCGAGGACCTCCATGACCCACCCGTCGTCCCCCTCCGCGAACCCGGCCACCCCGGCGGAGCCCTACGAGAAGCGCTGGCTGGCGCTGGGCGTCATCGCGATGACCGTCCTGCTGGTCATCCTCGACGCCACGATCGTCAACATCGCGCTGCCGGCCGTGTCCGCCGACCTGGGCATCAGCGCGGCCACGCAGCAGTGGATCGTCACCGCCTACACCCTCACCTTCGGCGGCTTCCTGCTCCTCGGCGGCCGCATCGCCGACTTCTGGGGCCGCAAGCGCACCTACCTCGTCGGGGCGGTCGGCTTCGCCGTCGCCTCGGCCCTGGGCGGCCTCGCCCAGAACGAGGGCATGCTCTTCGCCGCCCGCGCGCTGCAGGGCGTCTTCGGCGCGCTGCTCGCGCCGGCGTCGCTGGCCCTGCTGACCGTCCTGTTCACCGACCCGAAGGAGCGCGCCAAGGCCTTCGGCGTCTACGGCGCGATCGCCGGCGGCGGCTCGGCCGTCGGCCTGCTGCTGGGCGGCGTGCTCACCGAGTACGCCGACTGGCGCTGGTGCTTCTGGGTGAACCTGCCGGTGGCGCTGCTCGCCGTCGTCCTGGCCATCCCGATCGTCCCGGAGAGCAAGGCGCCCGGGGACACCAAGTACGACATCCCCGGCGCGGTGCTCATCACCCTGGGCCTCGCCGCGATCGTCTACGGCTTCACCCGGGTGGCCGAGGCGTCGCAGACCAACGCCGCCGAGGCCCAGGCCGCCAACGGGCAGGTCGCCGCGCAGGGCGGCCGCGACTTCGTGACCCCGGACAGCGGCTGGACCGACGGCCCGGCGTGGGTGTTCATCGTCGGCGGGCTGGTGCTGGTGGCGCTGTTCGTGCTGCTGGAGCTGCGCACCCGCAACCCGCTGCTGCCGATGCGGATCGTCCTCGACCGCAACCGCGGCGGCGCCTACCTCACCTCGACGCTGGTCGGCGCCGGGCTCATCGGCGCGTTCTTCTTCCTGAGCCTGTACTTCCAGCAGGTGCTGGGCTACGAGCCGGTGGTCGCGGGCGTCGCCTCGCTGCCCACCACGCTGGGCGTGTTCATCTCCGCCGGCGCGGCCAGCGCGCTGGTGCCGCGGGTCGGCCCGAAGCCGCTCATGGTGCTCGGCGGGCTGCTGGCCGCGGCCGGGCTGTTCACCATGTCCTTCCTCGGCGTCGACAGCGGCTTCTGGGCGCTGGCCTTCCCCGGTCAGCTGCTGCTCGGCCTGGGCCTCGGCTTCACCTTCGTGCCGCTGTCGAACCTCGCGCTGGTGGGCGCGGGCGAGCACGACGCCGGGGCCGCGAGCGCGATGCTCAACGCCACGCAGCAGGTGGGCGCCTCGATCGGCACCGCCGTCCTGGCCTCGCTGTCGGTCGGCGCGATCAGCGCCTACTCGGCCGACGTCCTGGCCTCGCCGACGCCGCAGGACCCCGCGGCCGTCGCGCTGCAGGCGCAGGTGGAGGGCTACACGACCGCCTTCACCTGGGCCGCCGCCCTGCTGGTGCTCGGCGCCGTCGCCGCGGCGCTGCTCATCAAGGCGACCAAGGACGACCTGCCGGCCGGGGACGCCGTCGTCCACGTCGGCTGACGCCCCGGCCGACGCCGCACGGCCGCCCGCTCAGCTCCCGGAGCGGGCGGCCATCGCCCGGAGCCGGGCGTTGTAGGCCTCGAGCTCCGCGTCGTCGGTGCGCACGGCCGCCCGGTCGATCCGGCGGCCGCGGCGCTCCTCGGACCCCATCCAGCTGAACAGCACGACGGCCAGCACGAACACGGTCGGCAGCTCGCCGAAGGACCAGGCGATGCTGCCGGCCGTGTTCTGGTCGGAGAGGGGGTCGACGACCCAGCCGGCCGGCGGCTCGGCGAACGTCCGCACGACCAGCGACGTCGACATCATGATCGCGACGCCGAAGAAGGCGTGCAGCGGCATCGGGATGAGCAGCTCGAGCATCCGCCCGGCGTGACCGACCTGCCGGGGCCACGGGTCCTGGGCGAGGATCGGCCCGAAGAACAGCAGCCCGGTCACGGTGAAGTGGGCGAGCATGAACTGGTGCCCGAACGGGTCGCCCATGAGGGCGTCGAAGACGGGCGTGAAGTAGACGCCGTAGAGGCTCACCAGGAACAGCGGCAGCGTGAACAGCGGGTGCGAGACGAACCGGGCCACCCGGCTGTGCAGGGCGTCGAGCAGCAGCGCCCGCGGCACCCCGGCCACCCCCCTGCCCCGCGGCAGCGCGCGCAGGGCGAGGGTCACCGGCCGGCCGAGGAGGATCAGCAGCGGCGCCACCATCGACAGCACCATGTGCTGCGCCATGTGCACGCTGAACAGCACCATGCTGTAGCCGTTGAGCCAGGTGCCGGTGACGGCGAACAGCGACAGGCACCCGGCGGCCCACGCCGCCGCCCGCCACCACGGCCAGGCCACGCCCGAGCGGCGCACCCGGACCACGCCGACGGCGTAGGCGACCAGCCCGAGCAGGGCGAGCACCGGCAGCACCGACCAGGCGTCGAGGTGCGGCAGGAACATCCGTCCCCACGTGGGTGGTTCGCCGGGCACCCACATGCCCGAGTGGTGCCCGTGCTCCACCAGTACCTCCGGTCCGTCGATCGCCTCTCCCACTGTCCCACCTGGTCGCGCACCGGGCGGCCCCCTCGCAGGGGCCCACCGTGAGCGGAGCGAGCGGTCGGGGCGAGGGGGTCCTCCCTCAGTCGTGGACGGGCGCCTCGTGACCGGCGTGCGCCTCGGCCTCCAGCTGGAACGTGCAGTGGTCGACGTCGAAGTGGGCCCCCAGGCAGGTGCCCAGCGAGTCGAGGATCCGCCCGCCGTGCCCGTCGGCGAGCGCCTCGTCGGTGACGACGACGTGCGCCGACAGCACCGGCAGGCCCGAGGTGATCGTCCAGGCGTGCAGGTCGTGGACGCCGAGCACGCCCTCGACGCCGAGCACGTGCGCGCGCACCTCGTCGAGGTCGACGTCGCGCGGGGCGGCCTCGAGCAGCACGTCGAGCGACTCGCGCAGCAGCGACCAGGCCCGCGGCAGGACCAGGCAGCCGACGACCAGCGCCGCGACGGTGTCGGCCGGCGTCCACCCGGTGAGCGCGACCACCGCGCCGGCGACGAGGACGGCGACCGAGCCCAGCGCGTCGCCGAGCACCTCCAGGTGGGCGCCGCGGACGGCCAGCGAGGTGCCCCGGCCGCGGTGCAGCAGCGCCAGGCCCGCCAGGTTCGCGGCCAGGCCCGCCGCCGCGACGGCCAGCACCACGCCGGAGTCGATCTCCGGCGGGTCGCCGATCCGGCGGACCGCCTCGACCAGCACGAACACCGCGACCCCGGCGAGCAGCAGGCCGTTGGCCACCGCGGCGAGGATCTCCACCCGCTGCCAGCCGAACGTGCGCCGGCCGCGGGCGGGACGCTGCGCCAGCGTGACCGCGCCGAGGGCGAGGCCCACGCCGAGCGCGTCGGTGGCCATGTGGCCGGCGTCGGCGAGCAGCGCCAGCGAGCCGGACACCAGCGACCCGACGACCTCGGCCGCCAGCACCGCCAGCGTGAGACCCAGCACCACCGCCAGCCGGCCGCGGGACGCCCCCGCGGCGGTGCCGTGGTCGTGCGCGTGCCCGGCTCCCATCGGCCCACCTCCCCGACCAGTGTCCTCCGGGAACGGCTCGGCCCCCTGCCCGGCGTGCGGGAGGGGGCCGGGAGCCGGCTCGCGGTGGACCGGACGGCCGTCGCGGCCTAGATGGCGACGCCGCGCTCCCGCAGCCACGGGATCGGGTCGACCTTCTGCCCGTCGATGCCGCCGACGTGCACCTCGAAGTGCAGGTGCGGGCCGGTCGACTGCCCGCGGTTGCCGAGCAGCGCGATCGTGTCCCCGGCGCGGACCACCTGCCCGGGCTGCACGAGGATCTCCTCCATGTGCCCGTAGACGGTGACGTCGCCGTTCTCGTGCTGGATGTAGATGACGTTGCCGTAGCCGCTGGCCGGACCGGCCTCGAGGACGACCCCGTCGGCGGCGGCGTACTCCGGCGTCAGCATGGGGGCGGCGAGGTCGATGCCGGCGTGCAGCGTGCCCCAGCGGGCGCCGAAGGTGCTGGTGAGCCGGGCGCCGTCGACCGGCAGGACCGTCTTGGGCCGGGCGGCCTCGGCCGCGGCCGCGGCGGCGGCCTCGGCGGCGGCGCGGTCGGCGTCGGCCTGCACCTGGGCGGCCGTGGCCTGCTCGGCCTCGCGGGCGGTCCGGCTGGCGGTGACCGCGCCGAGCAGCACCGCGTCGGAGCGGAGGGTGGCCTCCTCGGCGGCGGCCGACAGCTGCTCCCCCTCGATGCCGAGCTCCTGCGCGACACTCACCGAGGCGCTGACGCCGTCGGGGCCGTCGGCCTGGGCGACCCGGTCGCCGGCGGAGAAGGTGCCCACGCCGACGGCGCCCACGAGGGCGGCGGCGAGGTAGAAGGCCGGGCGGCGGCGCGGCAGGCGCAGCCCGCGGGCGCGGTGCCGGCCGTGACCGGCGACGACGGTGACGGGGGCCCGGTCGGGCCGGTCGTCGGTCTCCTCGCCCGGGACCTCGGCCTCGCCCGCGGCGTCGCCCGGGGAGTCGCCCGCGGACGCCTCCGGGGTCGCGAGCCGGGCGGCGGCCACGGCCTCGAGGGCCTGCGCGCCGGCGGCCTCGGCCAGCTCGGCGGCGTCGGCGACGCCGGTCACCGGCTCGGCCGCGAGGACCTCCTCGACGACGTCGGCGGGGACCGCGCCCGGCGCCTCGTCGCACGCGTCGACGACGACCGCGCGGACCTCGAGGGCGGCGGAGGCCGAGCGCGGGTACGGCGTGGGCCGCGGACGGGGGCTCGGCCGGCGGGCGGGACGGGTCGACGAACGGGGCTCTCCGGTCGGCGACGTCTCCCCCTGACGTCGCTGCGGGGCCTTCCGGGTGGCCGCCCCGGCCGGGGCGCGACGCCGGTCGGGCGTCGCCGCCGCGGCCTGCCGGAGGGGGGTGGCCGCGCCGTGCTGCGGGGCCGTCCCTCCGTCGAGGAGGCGGTCGGGGTGGAGCTCGGTCATGCACCTGACTTCCGTCGGGGACAGGGACGTACTGCGCTGCCCGGGGGAGCGGGCGGGGCCCATGTAAACACGTCGTGACCGGTTCGTGATCTGCAGAGGTGGGTAAGCAGGGCCGGATGTGTGGCCCAGGCCACAGACCTGCACCGATGTCATTCGACGCCGCGTCCAACGCGCATCACGCTCTGTCACGAACACGCCGGTTGAGCGTTGAACCAGGGGCGATGAGGCCCACAGCGGGCAGGACGCCCCTGGACACCCCCGATCACAGCGTTCCCCTGCCGACGACCCGAGGAGAAGACCGGTGCGAGCAGTCACGTGGCACGGACGTGCCGACGTCCAGGTGGACACCGTGCCCGATCCGACGATCCAGGAGGACACCGACGTCGTCGTCGAGATCACCTCGAGCGGCATCTGCGGGTCCGACCTCCACCTGATCGAGGTCATGGCGCCCTTCATGACCGAGGGCGACGTCATGGGCCACGAACCCATGGGCATCGTCCGCGAGGTGGGCTCCGCGGTGACCGCGGTGAAGCCCGGCGACCGGGTGGTCGTCCCCTTCAACGTCTCCTGCGGCACCTGCTGGATGTGCTCGCAGGGGCTGCAGTCCCAGTGCGAGACCACGCAGAACCGCGAGCAGGGCTTCGGCGCCTCGCTGTTCGGCTACACGAAGCTCTACGGGCAGGTCCCGGGCGGGCAGGCCGAGTACCTGCGGGTGCCGTTCGGCAACACGCTGCCGATCAAGGTCCCGGACGGCCCGCCGGACGACCGCTTCGTCTACCTCTCCGACGTGCTGCCGACCTCCTGGCAGGCCGTCCAGTACGCCGCGACGCCGCCCGGCGGCACGCTGCTCGTGCTCGGGCTCGGCCCGATCGGCGACATGTGCACCCGCATCGCCTCCCACCTGGGCTTCCGCGTCGTCGCCTCCGACGTCGTCCCCGAGCGGATCGCCCGGGCGACCGCCCGCGGCACCGAGGTCATCCGGTCCACCGACCAGGACGACGTCGTCGGCGAGATCCGGGAGAAGACCGACGGCCGCGGGGCGGATGCGGTCATCGACGCGGTCGGCATGGAGGCGCACGGCTCGCCCGGCGCGAGGCTGGCCCAGAAGGCGACGGCGATCCTGCCCGACGCGCTCATGGCCCAGGTCATGAAGGTCGCCGGCATCGACCGGCTGGCCGCCTTCAACACCGCGATCGAGGCCGTGCGCCGCGGCGGCACCGTGTCGCTGTCGGGCGTCTACGGCGGGGCCACCGACCCGGTGCCGCTCATGCGCATGTTCGACAAGCAGGTGCAGCTGCGCATGGGGCAGGCCAACGTCTGGCGGTGGGTGCCCGACATCCTGCCGCTGCTGGCCGACGGCGACCCGCTCGGCGTCGACGACTTCGCCACCCACCGGGTGCCGCTCGAGCAGGCACCGAAGGCGTACGCGGACTTCCGGGAGAAGAAGGACGGCGCGGTCAAGGTGCTGCTGCAGCCCTGATGCCGGTGTGAGCACCCCCACCGGCCGCGCGGGACATGCCCCGCGCGGCCGGTGGCTTGCCGTTGGGTAGGACAACCACCCGGACGACGACGTCCGCACCGCCCCGTCCGCCGTCGTCCCCTGGAGTCCCCTCGTGCCCCGCGGTCTGCTCGCGCTCGCCATCGGCGCCTTCGGCATCGGCACCACCGAGTTCGTGGTCATGGGCATGCTGCCCCAGGTCGCCGCGGACCTCGGGGTGTCGGTGTCGGCGGTCGGCCTGCTCATCTCCGCCTACGCGATCGGCGTGGTGATCGGGGCGCCCACCCTGACCGCGCTCGGCGTGCGGTTCTCGCCCCGCCAGACCCTCGTGGCGCTGATGGCCGTGTTCGTCGCCGGCAACGCGCTGTCGGCACTGGCCCCGACCTACGAGACGCTGGTCGCCGCCCGGGTGCTCACCGCGCTCGCGCACGGGTCGTTCTTCGGCGTCGGGGCGGTGGCCGCGCGGCGGCTCGTGGCGCCCGAGCGGGCCACCCAGGCCATCTCGCTGATGATGGTCGGGCTGACGCTGGCCAACGTCGTCGGCGTCCCGCTGGGCACCCTCGTCGCCCAGCAGCTGAGCTGGCGGCTGGTGCTCGGCGGCATCGCCGTCGTCGGGCTGCTCACCATCGCCGGGCTGCTCGCCTGGCTGCCGGCCGGCGCCGGTGAGCGCAGCGACCTGCGCAGCGAGCTGGCCGCCTTCCGCCGCCGGCAGGTGTGGCTGGTGCTCGGCCTGACGATGGTCGGCTTCGCCGCGCTGTTCTGCGTCTACAGCTACGTCAGCCCGATCCTCACCGACCTCGCCGGGCTGCCCGAGGCCTGGGTGACGCCGGTGCTGGCGCTGTTCGGTGTCGGGACGACGGTCGGCACGCTGGCCGGCGGGCGGCTCGGCGACCGCTTCGGGTTCTCCCTGGTCGTCGCCGGCCTGCTGGTCACCGCGGGCCTGCTCGCGGTGTTCGCGCTGGTCGCCCGCGTCCCGGCGGCCGCCGTCGTCCTGCTGGTGCTCTTCGGCCTGGTCGCCTTCGCGATGGGTCCGGTGGTGCAGAACGGCGTCATCGAGGCCGCGCGGGTGCCCGGCGGCAGCCTGGTGTCGGCGGCCAACCAGGCGGCGTTCAACCTCGCCAACGCGATCGGCGCGGCGCTCGGCGCGCTGGTGCTCTCCCTCGGCCACGGCTACACCGCGCCCATGTGGGTGGGGGCGGCCCTGGCGCTCGCCGGCGCCGGGCTCGCGCTGGTCGCCCGCCGCGCGGGCCGCCGCGAGGACGCGGGAGTCGACGCCGACGTCCGGCGCTGGCGGGACACCGTCGCCCGCGACCTCGACGCCGCTGCCTGAGACGTGCGACTGGATCGCGCGCGACGGGTAGGAGGGCCGTCATGACGACGACCACCGCCGAGAGGTCAGGCCAGTTCGCGCTCGGGGACCGCACGGTCAACCGGCTCGGCTACGGCGCCATGCAGCTGTCCGGGCCGCACGTGATGGGCCCGCCCGCCGACCGCGACGCCGCCGTCGCCGTGCTGCGCCGGGCCGTGGAGCTGGGCGTCGACCACATCGACACCAGCGACTACTACGGCCCGCACGTGACCAACGAGATCATCCGCGAGGCGCTGCACCCCTATCCGGAGCAGCTCACCATCGTCACCAAGGTGGGCGCCCGGCGGACGCCGGAGGGCGAGTGGCCCGAGGCCCTCTCCCCCGAGGAGCTGCGCCGGGCGGTGCACGACAACCTCGAGCACCTCGGCGTCGAGGCGCTCGACGTGGTCAACCTGCGGATGCCCGGCTTCGCCGCGCCGGTGGAGCGCTCGCTGGCCGAGCCGTTCGGCGCGCTCGCCGAGATGCAGCAGGAGGGCCTGGTCCGGCACCTCGGCGTCTCCAACGTGACGACGCAGCAGTTCGCCGAGGCGCGCGCGATCGCGCCGGTGGTGTGCGTGCAGAACCACTACAACCTCGTGCACCGCGACGACGACCCGATGCTCGACGCGCTGGCCCGCGAGGGCGTGGCCTACGTGCCGTTCTTCCCGCTCGGCGGGTTCAGCCCGCTGCAGTCCGCGGCGCTGGAGACGGTGGCGCGGCGGCTGGAGACCACGCCGATGCAGGTGGCGCTGGCCTGGCTGCTGGCCCGCTCCCCCAACATCCTGCTCATCCCCGGCACCTCGTCGGTGGCCCACCTGGAGGAGAACCTGCAGGCGGCGATGCGGGTGCTCGGCCCCGCCGAGCTCGAGGAGCTCGACCGGATCGGCGGCAGCGGGGAGCCCGACGTCGACCTGTGACCGGCCCCGGCCGGCCGCTCAGGCCTGCCCGACGCCCGCCGCGACCGGGCCCAGCACCCGGTCGAGGTGGGCGTTGGCGAACACCCCGGCCGGGTCGAGCCGCGCCCGCAGCGCGGTGAACTCGCCGAACCGCGGGTAGCGGCCGGCCAGGTCGGCGGCGTCGAGGCCGTGCTCCTTGCCCCAGTGCGGCCGCCCGCCGGCCGCGCCGGCGATCGCCTCGAACGCCCGGAAGTACGCGCCGGGCTCGGTGCGGGCGGGCACGTGCACGGCGACGTAGGCGGTGTCGCGGCCCGACGCCGTCGACAGCGGGACGTCGTCGGCGGCGGCCACCCGCACCTCGACGGGGAAGCCCACCCGGTGCGGCCCGGCGTCGACCACCCGCCGCAGCTCGGCGAGCACCTCGGGCGCCGCCGCCCGCGGCAGCGCGTACTCCATCTCCCGGAACCGGACCCGGCGCCGGGAGACGAACACCCGGTGCGCGGCGTCGGTCCAGGTGCGCGCGCCCAGCGCCCGGGCGGAGAACCGGGCCAGCGGCGGCACCAGCGCGGGGACCCGCCGGCCCGCGGCGACGACGGCGGCGAAGCCGGCGTTGGCGAGCACCTCGTCGTCCCACAGCGCCCGCGCGCGGGAGAGCGGCGCGACCTCCTCCAGCGGCACCCGGGTGTTGCGCTTGAGCAGGCACCGGTCGGTGTGCGGGAACCAGTAGAACTCGACGTGGTCGGTGCCGGTCATGACCTCGTCGAAGCGCGCGAGGAGGTCGGGCAGCCGGGCCGGGCCCTCCTCCGCCCGCAGCGCGAAGGCGGGCACCGCCTGCAGGGTCACGGTGGACAGCACCCCGAGCGCGCCGAGGCCGACGCGGGCGGCGGAGAAGACCCCGGGGTGCTCGCCGGGCGAGCAGCGCAGCACCTCGCCGTCGGCGGTCACGAGCTCCAGCGCCCGCAGCTGGGTGGCCAGCCCCCCGAAGCGCGCGCCGGTGCCGTGCGTGCCCGTGGACAGCGCGCCCGCGACGGTCTGCCGGTCGACGTCGCCGAGGTTGGTCAGCGCCCAGCCGCGGGCGGCGAGCTCGGCACCGAGCACGTGCAGCGGCGTACCGGCGCGGACCGTGGCCAGGCCCGTGTCGTCGACGCCGACCAGCCCGGCGTGCCGGTCCAGGCGGAGCGCGACGTCCTCGGGGCGGCCGATGCCGCTGAAGGAGTGCCCGCTGCCCAGCGCGGTGACCCGGCGGCCCGCGGCGGCGGCCCGGCGCACCGCGGCGGCGATCTCGCCGGTGCCCCGCGGGGAGAGGACGGTCAGGCCGCCCGCCCGCTGGTTGCCCGCCCAGTTGCGCCAGCTCTCCGCCACGCGGCCTCCTCGGTGTCCGCGGCAGTGTGGCCGTCCCGGGGCGGCGCGTCGAGGACTCCGCGCTTGCCCCGGCGCGCGCCCTGCCGGGAGGCTGCGCCCCCGTGACCCCCGACCGGCTCGACGACCTGACCGCGCACCTGGACCCGCCGTTCGCCGTCCTCGACCTCGACGCGCTCGACGCCAACGCCGACGACCTGGTGCGCCGGGCCGGCGGGCGGCCGGTGCGGGTGGCGAGCAAGTCGGTGCGCAGCCGGGCGGTGCTGCGGCGCGTGCTGGCCCGGCCGGGGTTCGCCGGGGTGCTCGCCTACTCGCTGGCCGAGGCGCTGTGGCTGGCCGGCGGGGACGACCCGGTGAGCGACGACGTCGTCGTGGGCTACCCGTCGGTGGACCGGGCGGCGCTGCGCCGGCTGGTGGCCGACCCGGTGCTCGCGTCGCGGGTGACGCTGATGGCCGACTCGGCGGAGCACCTCGACGCCGTCGACGCGGTGGCCCCGCCCGGCCGCCGGCCGCCGGTGCGGATCTGCCTGGACCTCGACGCCTCGCTGCGGGCGGGCGGCGGGCGCGTGCACGTGGGCGTGCGCCGCTCCCCGGTGCACGACCCGGCGGGTGCCGCGGCGCTGGCGCGGGCGGTGCACGGGCGGCCGGGCTTCGTGCTCGCCGGGCTGATGGCCTACGAGGCCCAGGTGGCCGGGGTGCCCGACGCCCCGCCCGGCCGGCCGCTGCGCGGGCTCGCGGTGCGCGGGGTGCAGGCGCTGTCGGTGCGCGAGCTGGCCGGACGGCGGGCCGCCGCGGTGGCCGCCGTGTCCGCCGTCGCGCCGCTCGGGTTCGTCAACGGCGGCGGCACCGGCAGCCTGGAGCGGACCGCGGCCGACCCGTCGGTGACCGAGGTGGCCGCCGGGTCGGGGCTCTACCAGCCGACCCTGTTCGACGGGTACCGGGCCTTCCGCGGGCAGCCGGCGCTGCTGTTCGCGCTCGCGGTCACCCGCCGGCCCGCGCCCGGCATCGTCACGGTGGCGGCCGGCGGCTGGATCGCGTCCGGCCCGCCCGGTCCCGACCGCTCCCCGCGCCCGGTGCACCCGGCCGGGCTGCGGCTGCTCCGCACCGAGGGCGCAGGGGAGGTGCAGACGCCGCTGCGCGGCCCGGGCACCGCCGGGCTCGGGATCGGCGACCGCGTCTGGTTCCGGCACGCCAAGGCCGGGGAGGTGTGCGAACACGTCGGGGAGCTGCACACGGTGGCGGGCGACCGGCTCACCGGCGCGGTCGCGACCTACCGCGGCGAGCGGCAGGCGTTCGGCTGAGCGCGCGGACCTCCGGCCCGGTTCAGTCGGCGTCGTTGGCCAGCAGCGCGCGGGCCTCGGCGGCCTCCTCCTCGGTGAGCCCGCCGGACCCCTCGGGGTGGTCGACCTGGGTGTCGATCCAGCGCTTGTGCGCCTCCCACGCCGACTGCCGGGTGGCGCCGAGCGCCCGGCCGATCTGGGCCCACGAGGCGCCGGTCGACCGCGCCGTCCGGACGGTGAGCTGGCGGCCCTGACCCGCCCGCCGGGCGATCACCTCGCCGAGGGCGAGCAGCTCGAGCGCCTCGTCGCGGGTGAGCGGGCGCGGACCGGTGGGGTCGTCGGGATCGGCCAGCGAGTCGCGGGAGCGCAGCTCGTCGAAGCGGATGACGGCGCTGGCGAGCGTGTGCCGGCGTTCGAGGTCGTCGACGTCCATGACCCATCGTCCGTCAGGACAGCCTGACTGTCACGCCGGCCTGACAGCCGGGACGCGCGCCGGAGGTGTCGATGGGGCGCCTGGGGCGGCAGGGAGCCCCCGAACGGTTCAGGTCACGCCGAGGGCGTTCCGGCCGAAGAACCACCCGGTCCCGTTCCGGGACCGCTCAGTCCTCGCGAGGAGCCGCTCCGTGTCCCACCCCCCGCAGGCGCCGTACCAGCAGCCCTACGCTCCGGTCCAGCCGCCGTACGTCCCCCAGCAGAAGGGCGCCGGCCTGGCCGTCGCGTCGATGGTCCTGGGGATCATCGCGCTGCTGCTCAGCTGGGTGCCGATCATCAACAACGTCGCCGCCGTCGTCGCCGTCGTCGGCCTGGCGCTCGGCATCCCCGCGCTGCTGCGCGCCCGTCGCGGCACCCACCGCGGCAAGGGCCTCGCGATCACCGGCCTCGTCACCTCGGTGATCGCCATCGCCGTGGTCATCGCGACCCAGGCCTTCTACGCCAGCGTCATCGACGAGGTCGCCGACAGCCTCGACCAGGAGCTCAGCAGCGCGGTCCCGTCGGCCGGCGCCCAGCCCGAGGGCGGCGCGGCGGAGCTCGTCGAGCCCGCCCCGGCGGAGGCCCCGGCCGGCGACGTCGTGCCGCTGGGCGTCCCGGCGCAGGTCGGCGACTACCTGGTCACCGTGGACGCCGTCGAGCTCGACGCCGACGCGTCCGTGCAGGCCGCCAACGACTTCAACGAGCCGGCCACCGGCCAGTACGTGCTCGCCCAGCTGAGCGTGACCTACACCGGCGACACGGAGGGCATGCCCGGCTTCGACCTGACCGCCGTCTTCCACGGGTCGGACTCCCGCCAGTACAGCGACTCCGAGTGCATGGCGCTCCTGGCCGACGACGCGATGGACGCGCCGACCCTCAACCCGGGCGGGTCGGACACCTTCCAGTTCTGCATGGACGTGCCGCCGGCCGCCGTCGCCGGCGGGCAGCTCTCGGTCGAGCCGACCCTCAGCTTCGACTCCGACGACCGCGTCTTCTACGCCCTGCCGTAGTCCCCGCTCCCCCGGCACCGGCCGGACCCCCACCACGGGGGTCCGGCCGGTGCCGTCTCAGCGGGCGCGGGCGACCCGCCGCTCGTCGAAGACCGGCTCGTCCGACTCGTACACCCGGCCGTCGGAGCCGAAGACGAGGAAGCGGTCGAAGGAGCGGGCGAACCAGCGGTCGTGGGTGACCGCCAGGACCGTGCCGTCGAAGGCGGCCAGCGCCTCCTCCAGCGACTCCGCCGACAGCACGTCGAGGTTGTCGGTCGGCTCGTCGAGGAGCAGCAGCGTGGCGCCCGACAGCTCCAGCATCAACACCTGCAGCCGCGCCTGCTGCCCGCCCGACAGGGTGCGGAACGGCTGGTCGGCCGAGTCGGTGAGCCCGTACCGCCGCAGCACCGCCATCGCGCGGCCGCGGTCGACGCCCGGCCGCCCCGGCTCGCCGTGCCACAGCAGGTCCACCGGCGTCCGGTCCAGCCACTCCGGGTGCGCGTGCGTCTGGGCGAAGAAGCCCGGGACGACGCGGGCCCCGAGCCGCCACGAGCCGGTGTGCGCCACCTCCTGGCCGGCGAGCAGCCGCAGGAAGTGCGACTTGCCGGCCCCGTTCGCGCCGAGGACGCCCACCCGGTCGCCGTAGAACAGCTCCAGGTCGAACGGCTGCATGAGGCCGGTCAGCTCCAGCTGCTCGGCGGTGACCGCGCGGACGCCGGTGCGCCCGCCGCGCAGCCGCATCGCCACCTTCTGCTGCGGCGGCCGGTCCGGCGGCGGCCCGGACTCCTCGAACCGTGCCAGCCGGGTCTGCGTCGCCCGGTACCGCGAGGCCATGTCCGGGGAGTTGGCCGCCTGCTGCTGCAGCGTGCGGACCAGCTCGACGAGGCGTGCGTGCTCCTCCTCCCAGCGGCGGCGCACCTCGGCCATCCGCTCGTGCCGCGCCTCGCGGGCCTCGGGGTAGGAGGCCCACCCGCCGCCGTGCACCCACGCCGTCCGGCCCTCGACCGTGACCACCCGGTCGGCGACGCGGGAGAGCAGCTCGCGGTCGTGGCTGACGAACAGCACGGTCTTGCGGGTCTCCAGCAGCCGCTCCTCCAGCCACCGCTTGCCCGGCACGTCGAGGTAGTTGTCCGGCTCGTCGAGCAGCAGCACCTGCTCCGGCCCGCGCAGCAGCGCCTCGAGCGCCAGCCGCTTCTGCTCCCCGCCCGACAGCGTCGACAGCTCGCGGTACTTGCAGCGGTCGTAGGGGACGCCGAGCGCCGCGACCGTGACCGTGTCCCAGGTGACCTCGGCCTCGTAGCCGCCGGCGTCGCCCCACTGGCCCAGCGCGTCGGCGTAGGCGAGCTGGGCGGCCTCGTCGTCGGTCTCCATGAGCGCCAGCTCGGCGGCCTCGACGGCGTCCCACGCGGCGCGCACCGCCGGCCCGGACAGGTCGACGAGGAACCGCTGGACGGTCGTGTCGTCGCGGACCGAGCCGATGAACTGCCGCATGACGCCGAGGCCGCCGCTGCGGGCGACCGCGCCCGCCTCGGGCACCAGGTCCCCCGCGATGATCCGCAGCAGCGTCGTCTTGCCCGCCCCGTTCTCGCCGACCAGCGCGGCGCGGGCGCCGTCGCCGATCCGGAAGGAGACGTCGTCCAGCAGCACGCGGCCGTCCGGCAGCGTGTGCCGGACCCCGCTCACGTCGACCGATCCCACCCGCTCAGTCTCCCGGGCCGGACAAGCCGTTTCCGGCGGCGATCAGCCGACCGACTCCAGCCGGGTGCGGGCCAGCCGCTCCACCAGCTCGGGCAGCGCGGTGGCCGGGACGCCGCTGAGGTCGCGCCGGCAGGAGGCGACGACGGTGCCGACGACCTGGGGCCGCATCCGGAACTCCGCCACCAGACGGGCCACGGCCTCCTCCACGGAGGCGTCCTGCGCGAGGTCGTCGGTCGTCGTCATGCGGGAGCGGCCCCTCTTCGTCCGATCCGGTCTCGGTATCGCGAGCAGCGTCGCCGCCCGCCGGGCCCGGCACCAGGGACCAAGGGCCCGGTGTGATCAGGTCGCGAAGTACCCGTTGGTCCCGTCCGCGGTGGCCGCGGCCGCGTCCCGGACCAGCGCGGCCAGCTCACCGGCGTCGACGCGGTCGAGGGAGGTGAACCGGACGCAGCTCCTGCCGCAGGACACCCGGCCCAGCCGCTCGGCGCGCGCCTCGGGGAGGTACGTCCCGTCGACGACGGCGCAGACGTAGAGCGACAGGTGCCGCTTCTGCGGGGCCAGCGACACCAGCGGCCACAGCGTGGTCTCCCGCGCCGACCGCGGCCGGTAGGGCATCAGCCCGTAGCCCAGCACCTGCCCCGACCCGGCCGGGACCAGCTGCCGGTCGAGCCCGGGCGCGGCCTCCCGGACCAGCGCGTCCACCCGGCGCAGCTCGGCCTCGCGCGGGCCGGCGGCGGCGAACCACTCCTCGATCGGGTCGGTCACGCGGGCCTCCTCAGTCCAGGACGAGGGAGAGCACGGTGGCGCCCGCGGTCAGGACCATCGCCAGGACGACGACCGCGGCGACCAGCCGCCGTCGCCGCTGCGCGTCCGGGCCGCCGGCCCCGCCCATGCCCATCACGCCGGCGACGCTACCGGCAGCTCCCGACGGACCGGGCCGGATCAGGCCGGCCGCCGGCCCCACAGCAGGGTGTCCAGTGCGGTCCCGGAGGGCGTGGCGCGCGGCACCGTGGCGAGGCGCTCGACGTCGAGCAGCGCGGCCACCGGCGCCAGGCGGGCGGGGCTGTGCAGGATCGCCGGGTCCTGCGGGCCGCCGACCCCGGCGGTGAGGTTCTCGAGGTCGTGGCCGAGCAGCAGGAACCGGCCGCCGGGCCGCAGCCAGCCGACGGCCCGGGTCAGCAGCCGGGTCATGTCGGGGTCGGGCAGGTGCAGGTAGGCGACGAGCACCAGGTCCTGCGACGACGGCGGCGCGTCCCAGGCCGTGACGTCGGCGGTCACCCAGGTGACCGCGCCGGCGCCCGGCTGGGCCCGGCCGCGGTCCAGCCCGGTGGCGGAGAAGTCGACCGCGGTGGCCCGCCAGCCCAGCCGCGCGAGCCACAGGGCGTGCCGCCCCTCCCCCGCCGCGACGTCGACGGCGTCGCCCGGCGGCAGCTCCCCCACCAGCCCGGCCACCAGCGGGTTCGGCTCGCCCGACCACTGCTGCCGCTCGGCGTAGCGCGCGTCCCAGTCCGCTGCCTGCACGGGCGCGAGTCTGGCAGCGGCGTGCACGCCGGGCGGGCCGGGGCCAGGGTGGTCGGGTGCGCACCGTCTCGCTGGTCCCCTTCGAACCGGAGCACCTGCTCGCCGTGCAGCCGTGGTTCGACGACCCCGAGACCCGGCGGCGGCTGGGCGGGCGCGAGTGGCCCACCCGCGAGCTCGCCGTGCGCGGCACCCGGTGGACGGAGGAGTTCCGCGGCCGGCGGGTGCTGCGCTCGTGCACCTTCGTGGCCGTCGACGACGACGGCGTGCTGGTCGCGCAGGTCGGCGGCGACGTCTACGACCGCTGGACGACGTGGGACCCGGCCGCCGGGCGCGTGCTGGAGACCGATCCCCGGCGGACGATGGGCGCGGCCTACGTCGTCGCGCCGTCCCGCCGCGGGCAGGGCGTCGGCGCGGCCACCCTGCGGGCGCTGGTCGCCGAGCCCGGCACCGCCGACGTCGAGCAGTTCGTCCTCGGCATCGAGCCGGACAACACCGCGAGCCTGCGCGCCGCGGCCGCCGCCGGGTTCACCCCGCGCACTCCCGAACCCGACGCCGAGGACATGGTCTACCTGCACCTGCGCCGCTGACGGAGGATCCTCCCCGTGCGCGCCGCCGTCTCCGCCGTCGACGACCTCGTCCTGCACGCACCGCGTGTCCTGGGGTTCGCCCCCACGGACCGCATCGCCGCCCACTACGGGCTCGACCCCGGCGACGTCGAGGACCACCTGCTCGACCACGGCGCCCGCGGCTGGGTGGGCACCGCGTCCTTCGACGGGACCTCCGGCTGGTTCGTCACCGCCGAGGGCCGGGCCGAGGACGAGCGCCGCATGGCCGCCGAGCTCGACCGGGTCGGCGCCCGCGACGTGGCCGCCGCCGCGTACGCCGACTTCCTGCCGCTCAACGCCCGCTTCGGCCGGGTGTGCACCGACTGGCAGGTGCGGCCCACCCGCACCGACCCGCTGGCCGCCAACGACCACACCGACCGGCGCTGGGACGAGCGCGTGCTGCGCGCCCTCTCCACGCTCGGCCGCGAGCTCACCGCGGCCACCGCCGCGCTGGCCGGGCGCCTGCAGCGCTTCGACGGCTACGCCGCCCGCTACACCTCGGCGCTGGCGCGGGTCGACGGCGGGCAGTGGCAGTACGTCGCCGGCGTCGGCGTCGAGTCCTGCCACACCGTGTGGATGCAGCTGCACGAGGACCTGCTCGCCACGCTCGGCATCCCCCGCGGCGCCGAGGACTGACCGCGGGCCGGCCGTCGTCACCGGCTGGCAGCATCCGGCGCATGCCCACGCCGACGGTCCCGCCCCGCGAGGTCGCGCTGCTGCGGCTGGTCGCCCAGCGCGTGGCCGGCCCGCCGTTCCCCGACGCCGCGGCCGCCGTCCGCGGGCTGCTCGCCGTCCAGGGTCAGGACCTGCCGGGCGCGCTGACGTCGGTGGCGCTGCGGACCGCCGGCCGGTCGCGGGCCGGCGTCGAGGCGGCGCTGGCCGACGGGTCCGTCGTCCGCTCGTGGCCGATGCGCGGCACCCTGCACCTCACGCCCGCCGAGGACCTGCCGTGGATGCTCGACCTGCTCGGCCCGCGGGTGCTCGCCGGCGCGGCCAGGCGGCGGGAGGTCGTCGGCCTGACCCCCGACGACCTCGAGCGCGCCCGCGGGGTGGCGGTCGGGGCGCTGTCGGGCGGGCGCCGGCTCGGGCGGAGGGAGCTGCTGGCCGCCCTCGCCGACGGCGGCTGCGACGTCGCCGGGCAGAAGGGCTACCACTCGCTGTGGTTCCTCGCGCAGACCGGGACGCTCGTCCTCGGCCCGCTGGAGGCCGGTGACCAGGCGTTCGTGCTGCTCGACGAGTGGGTGCCCGCGCCGCGGCGGCCCGGCCGGGAGGAGGCCCGGGCCGAGCTCGCGCTGCGCTACTTCACCGGCCACGGCCCGGCGGGCGTCGCCGACCTGGTCCGCTGGGCCGGCACCACCGTGCGCGACGCCCGCGCCGGGCTGGCGGCCGTGCGCGACCGGCTGGCCGCGGTCGACGTCGACGGCACCGAGCTGTACCTCGACCCCGAGGTGCCCGACCGGCTGGCCGCCTGCCGCGCGGAGGCCGAGGGCCTGCACCTGCTGCCCGGCTTCGACGAGGTGGTGCTCGGCTACGCCGACCGCACCTGCACGGTGCCCGCGGAGCACGCCGACCGGATCGTCCCCGGCGGCAACGGCGTCTTCCGCCCCACCGTCGTCGTCGGCGGGACGGCGGTGGGCACCTGGCGGTGGACCGGCACGGGCGCGAGACGGGTGGTCACCGCCGAGCCGTTCACCGCCTTCCCCGACGGCGTCGCCGAGCGCGTGCCGGAGCTCGCCGCCGCGCTCCCCTGACGCCGGGAGGCGGCCCCCGCACCGCCGGGCGAGGGTGGGGCATGGACTACACGCGCCTGGGCGCCACCGGCCTGGAGGTCTCCCGGATCTGCCTCGGGATGATGAGCTTCGGCGAGCCCGGCCGCGGGATGACGCCGTGGAGCCTCCCCGAGGACGAGGCGATGCCGCTCATCCGGTCGGCGCTCGAGGCCGGCGTCACCTTCCTCGACACCGCCAACGTCTACTCGGCCGGCTCCAGCGAGGAGATCACCGGGAGGGCCATCCGGGAGTTCACCACCCGCGACGACGTCGTCCTGGCCACCAAGGTGCACGGCCGGATGCGCCCGGGCCCCAACGGCGGCGGGCTGTCGCGCGTGGCGGTCCTGCGCGAGCTCGAGGCCAGTCTGCGCCGGCTGCAGGTCGACCACGTCGACCTCTACCAGATCCACCGCTGGGACCCGGCCACGCCGGTCGAGGAGACGCTGGAGGCGCTGGACTCGGCCGTCCGGAGCGGCAAGGTCCGGTACCTCGGCGCGAGCAGCATGTGGGCCTGGCAGTTCAGCAAGGCGCTGTACACCGCCGGCGAGCACGGCTGGCACCGCTTCGTGTCGATGCAGGACCACTACAACCTGCTCAACCGCGAGGAGGAGCGGGAGATGCTCCCGCTGTGCGCCGACCAGGGCATCGGCGTCATCCCCTGGAGCCCGCTGGCCCGCGGCCGGCTCACCCGCGACTGGGACGAGACGACGCACCGCTCGGAGAACGACGCGTTCGGCGGCCGCCTCTACGACGAGCGCAGCGACCGCGCGATCGTCGAGCGGGTGGCCGAGGTCGCCGCCGGGCGGGGCGTCCCGCGGGCGCAGGTGGCGCTGGCCTGGCTGCTGGCCAAGCCGGTGGTGACCGCGCCGATCGTCGGGGTGACGAAGCCCGGACACCTCGACGACGCCCTGGCCGCCGTGGACCTGCGCCTCACCGACGACGAGGTCGCCCGCCTCGAGGAGCCGTACACGCCGCACGCCGTCGCCGGTTTCTGACGGAGATCACGCCCGCGCCACGCCGGTCGCGGGCGCGGCCCCGGGAACGATGGGGGCCGTGTCCGTCGTCCGCCCGCTGCTCGGCCCGCCGGTGCCCGGGCCCCGCGCGCTGTGGCGGGCCGGCGGGCGGCGCGGCGTCACCGCGGCGGTGTGCCTGGCCGTCGCGCTGGGCACCGGGGCCGCGCTGGGCCGCGTCGACCTCGGCTCGGCGGCGGCGCTCGCGTCGTTCACCGCCGTCTACGGGCACGCCCTCCCCCACCGCCGCCGGGCCGGCGTGGTGGCCGCCGTCGGCGCGGTGCTGGTGGCGAGCAGCGCGCTCGGCGCCCTGACCGCCGGGCACCCGGTGGCGCTGGTCCTGGGCTGCGCGGCGCTCGCGGCCGCGGCGGCCGCGGCCGGCGTCGTCTGGCGGGTGGGCCCGCCCGGCCCGCTCGGAGTGGTGCTCGTCGCCGGCGGGTCCAGCGCGCTGGGCACCGCCCCGGGCGGGACCGGGCCGCACGTGCTGGCCGCCGCGGCCGGCGCGGCGCTGGCCTGGGCCGGCTGCATGCTGCCCTGGCTGTGGGACCCGACCGGCCCGGAGCGCCGCGCACTGGAGGCGGCCGAGGCCGCGGTGGGCGGCAGCCCGGCCGGCGCGGCCCGCGCCGTGCGGCTGGCCGACGTCGCCGTGCGCGGCGGCAGCCGGCGCGGCCGCGCGGACCTGCGCCGGCGGCTCGACGACGTCGAGGCGCGGTTCCTGGCCACCCTGCCGGTCGCCCTCCCCGCCGCTCCCGGCGCCGGCCCGTCCGCGCCGCCGGGTCCCGCACCCGCCCGCTGGTGGCACGTGCCCGCCGCCGCGACCGCGCTGCGCCTGGGCGCGGGCGGCGCCGCGGCCGGGCTCGCCGCCGTCGCCCTCGGCCTGGCGAGCCCGTACTGGGCGGTCACGACGGCGGTGGGCGTGCAGCTGGGCACCGACGCCCGGGCGACCCGCACCCGCGGGCTGCAGCGGGCGCTCGGCACCGCGGTCGGCGTGCTGCTGGCCGGCGCGCTCGTGGCGCTCGACCTGCCGCTGCCCGCGGCGATCGCGCTGGCCGCGCTGCTGCAGCTGGCGGTGGAGCTGCTCGTCGCCGCGCAGTACGTGCTCGCCGTCTCCTTCATCACCCCGCTGGCGCTGCTGCTGGTGCACCTGGGCAACCCGGCGACGACGGCCGGCGGGCTCGTGGCCGAGCGGCTGGCCGAGACCGGCGTCGGGGTCGTCGCCGCCCTGGCCGCGGGCCTCACGCTGCTCCCCCGCGCGTCGAGCCGGCGGCTGCCCGCGGCGGTGCGCGAGGTCACCGCCGCGGGTGCCGCGGCCGACGACCGCCGGCTGCACGCCGCCCTCGACCACCTGGCCGAGGTGTCGGCCGGCGCCCGCGCCGAGCTGCTGCCCACCCCCGCCGTGACCGCGGAGGTGCACCGCGCCCGCGCGGTGGCCGACCTGGGCTGGGCGCTGCTCGGCGCCCGGGCCCGCGGCGACGGCCCGCTGGCCGCGGAGCTCGCCCGCCGGCTCGCCGCCGGTCAGCCGGCCAGCTGAGGCGCCAGCTCCTCGAGGTCGTCGAGCACCAGCCCGGCGCCCAGCGGGCCCAGGCCGAGGAACCAGCGGTCGTCGTCGACGGCGACGGCGCGACCCCCGGCGACCGCGGGGATCGACTGCCACAGCGGCCCGGCGGTGACCTGGTCGGCCGCCGTCGCGCCGTCGGCCCCGTAGGCGCCGTGGAACAGCAGGTCGCCGTCGGCCTGGGTCACCTGCTCGGGCGAGACCTCGACGAAGGTCTCCGGCGTCCGCTGCACCTCCGGCCGGGCGAAGCCGACCTCGGCGAGCACCGACCCGATGAAGGACCCCTCGCCGTAGAGGCGGATCAGCGTGCCGTCGAGGAAGCGGGCGACGCTCACCTCGGTCTGCGCCGGGTCGCCGTAGAGGCCGCCGACCTCCTGGGCGCGGGCGGCGAAATCGTCCAGCAGGTCCTGCGCCTGCTCCTCGCGGCCGAGCGCCTCGCCGGCGAGCAGCAGGTTCTCCTGCCAGCTCTCCCCGATCGTCTCGGCGAACACCGTGGGGGCGATCTGCGCGAGCTGGTCGTAGACGTCGGCGTGCCGCACGGAATTGGACAGGATGAGGTCCGGCTCGAGCGCGGCGATCGCCTCGAGGTCGGGTTCGGCGATCGTGCCGACGGCGGCGATGTCGGCCGGGTCGACGCCGGCCTCGGACACGAACCCGGGCAGCTCGTCGCTGACGTCGGTGCGCACCGCCCCGACCGGGGTGATGCCGAGCGCCAGGACGGCGTCGAGCTCACCGGTGTCGAGGACGACGACCCGCTCGGGCGTGCCCGTGACCTCCGCCGTCCCGGCGGCGTGCTCCACCGTGCGGGTGTCCGCCGACGGCGCCGCGCCGGATCCCGCGCCGGTCTGCGCCTCGGCGTCGGCCGACCCGCACCCGGCGAGCACCGCCACCGTCGCCACCGCACCGGCCACGCGTCCGCGCGCCGTCCGTCCCCAGAGCACCGTCGCTCCTCCTCCCGGTGCCGGACCGTCCGGCACCGGGGGACAACTTAGGACAGCCTTCCCTGAGTCGGATCAGCGGCGTCGCTCGACGAGGAAGACGGGGATGACCCGGTCGGTCTTCTGCTGGTACTCGGCGTAGGGCGGGTAGGCGGCCACGGCGCGCTCCCACCACTCGGCCTTCTCCTCGCCGGTGATCTCCCGGGCGACGCCGTCCCACGGCTCGGGGCCGTCCTGCACGGTCACCTGGTCGGGGTGCTTGCGCAGGTTGGCCACCCAGGCCGGGTCCTTCGGCGCCCCGCCCTGCGAACCCACCATGGCGTAGACGCCGTCCTTCTCGACGCGCATGAGCGGCTGCTTGCGGACCTTCCCGGTGCTCGCCCCGCGGGTCGTGAAGATGACGACCGGCAGGCCGGTGTCGCGCAGCGTGTTGGCCTCGCGCCCGCCGGTGGCCTCGTAGCGCTCCACCTGCTCGCGGACCCACTGCTGCGGACTCGGCTCGTACTCACCCTCCAGCGGCATGCCCCGACCGTAGGTCGGGACCGCGCGGGCGGCACGCCGGCTCAGCGGGCGTCGATGGTGTGCGGGACGAAGAAGCTCAGGTTGTCGGTGATCAGCCCGTCGCTCTCGCGGATGCCGAGGCCCGCGGGCTCGCCGTCGACCACCCAGGCGCCGAGCACCGGGTGGTGCGGCCCGTCGACGCCGGCGAAGTCCGGCAGCGGCGCGAACTCCTGGACGACGAAGCCCTCGGTGCCGTAGCGCCCCGGCAGGGAGGTGACCACCCGCCCGTCGCGCACGATCTCCACGTTGGCGCCCTCCCGGCCCCACAGCGGCTTGCGCACGTAGTCCCGCCAGCTCGAGGGCATCTCGTCGGCGAAGTAGGCCGGCAGCAGCAACTGGGAGAGCACCGGGTCGCCGCCGAAGAGCCGCCACAGCACCGGCAGCAGCGCCTTGGTGCTCCACAGCATCTTGTAGACCGGCTCGACCCAGGTGGTACCGCCGGGCCGCGCGGCGTCGGCGAGGACGGCGGCACCGAACTCGTCCTCGATCAGCCACTCCCAGGGGTAGAGCTTGAAGACGACGTCGAGGTGCCGGCCGGCGGGGTCGTAGAAGCGGCCGTCGCCGGGGTCCAGGGCGATGTCCTCGACGACGAGCTCGACGGCCTCGTAGCCGGCCTGCACGACGGTGTCCATGAGGTAGGCGACGGTCATCCGGTCCTCCCCGGAGACGTCGCCGTTCGACCAGGCGAGGTGCACCCGCGGGCGCACGCCGGTCCGCCGCTCCCACCGGGTGAGGTTGCGCTGCCAGGCGGCGACGAGCTTCTCGTGCAGGGCGTTCCACTGGTCGCGGCCCTGCCCGGTGAACAGGTGCCAGTTCCACTGCGCGACCGCGGCCTCGACCAGCCCGGTCGGGGTGTCGGCGTTGAACTCCAGCAGCTTGGGCGGGCCCGAGCCGTCGTAGCGCAGGTCGAAGCGGCCGTAGACGCTCGGCGGCTCGCCCTCCCAGGTGGCCCGGATGCCCGAGCGGGCGATCAGCGGGATGCCCATCCGGTCGAACAGGTCGTTCTCGATCACGTGGTCGCCGGCCGCCACGCACATCTCGAACAGCTGCGACACCCACCCCTCGAGGCGGGCGACCTCCTCGGAGGTGAAGTCGTAGTGGGGACCCTCGCGCCAGTAGCTGCGCACGTCGCCGCCGGGCGTGGTGGTGCGGTTGAAGACCAGGCCGGAGGACTCGATCTCGGCCTCCCAGCCGGGCCGGACGACGCCGGCCTCGACGCGGCGCACCGGCTCAGGACCCCGAGCTGCCGGTGCCGCCGGTGCCCGAGCCGATGCCCCCGGTCACCCGCGTGCCACTGGCCACCGACCCCGTGCCGGGCAAGCCGTAGCGCTGGCGGGCGGCGGTGTCGCGCGGGTCGACGCGGGTGCCGCCGGAGGGCAGCACGGTGCCGACCGGCAGGCCCGGGCGGAAGCCGCCGAGGTAGAGGAAGAACAGCCCGCCACCGCCGCCGTCGTAGTCGTCGTCGCAGTAGTCCTCGTCGACGATCTCGCCGTCCTCGTTGGTGCAGTAGGCGACCTGCTCCTCCTCGTCGTCGCTGCCGCAGCCGGCGAGGAACCCGGTGGCGGCGGTGGCGAGCACCGTCGTCGTCAACGCGCTGCGCACCCGGTTCGAGAACGCCATGGACCCCTCCCGGCTCGGTGGACGCCCTGACCCTAGGTCCCGGCCGGACCGGCGCGTCCCCCGGTCGGCACGGACGGTCCCGTTCCACTAGCGTCCGGCACGTCGCCGAGCCCCGGGGAGGCGCGATGGCCGCCAGGGAACCCGCCGAGATCGCCCGCGTCGCGAGCGCGACCGGCGCGAAGAAGGTGCACCGGACGTGGGACCGGGTGCTGGTCAGCGCCTTCCTCGCCGGCGCCTACATCTCCTTCGGGGCGCTGGTGGCGATCACCGTCTCCTCCGGCCTGGACGCCGGGACGTGGGGCACGCTGCCCACGCTGTTCATGGGCGCCGCCTTCACCCTCGGCCTGGTCCTGGTGCTGATCGCCGGGTCCGACCTGGCCACCGGCAACATGATGCTGGTCCCGCTCGGCGCGATGAACGGCAAGCTCGGCATCGGCGACGTCGTCCGCAACCTCACCCTGGTGCTGCTGGGCAACCTGCTCGGCGCGCTGTTCGTGGCCTACTTCCTCGCCGTCTCCACCGGGGTGATCGGCGACCCCGACAGCACCGGCAGCGCGGGGCTGACCTTCGCCCGGCTGGCCGAGATCGCCGACGGCAAGACCCACCACACCGCGTGGGAGACCTTCCTGCGCGGGGTCGGCTGCAACTGGCTGGTGTGCCTGGCGGTGTGGATGTCGCTGGCCGCCACCAGCGTCTCGGGCAAGATCCTCGCGGTCTTCTTCCCGGTCATGGCCTTCGTCGCGATGGGCTTCGACCACGTCGTCGCCAACATGTTCTTCCTGCCCGCCGCGGTCTTCGCCGGCGTCGAGGGCGCGAACTGGGGCGACACCGTCGTCAACTGGCTGCTGGCCGGCGCCGGCAACCTCGTCGGCGCGGTCGTCTTCGTCGGGACCTCGTACTGGTACCTGTTCCTGCGCGACGAGCCGCAGGCGGCGCCGACCACCGGGGCGGAGCCGGCCGAGCGCGCCTGAGGCCGCCCGTCGCTACCGTCGCCCGCGTGAGCGAGACGAGCACACCTCCCCCGGACGACGACGGCGCCGCCGCCGCGGCCCGGATCGCCGCCGGCTACGCCACCGAGGGCCCCGCGCTCGACCTGGGCGCGGTCTCCGCCGGCGGACGCACGCACCCGGACGCGCAGGTGCGCCTGCCGCTGTCGTCGCTCAACCGGCACGGCCTCATCGCCGGGGCCACCGGCACCGGCAAGACCCGCACCCTGCAGCTCATGGCCGAGCAGCTGTCGGCCGCCGGCGTCCCGGTCGTCCTCGCCGACCTCAAGGGCGACCTCGCCGGCCTCGCCGAGCCCGGGGAGGCGGGCGAGCGGGTCACCCGGCGGGCGGCCGAGACCGGCGACGCGTGGACGCCGGCCGGCTTCCCCGTGGAGTACCTCGCGCTCGGCGGGCTGGGCACCGGCGTCCCGGTGCGCGCCACCGTGAGCGACTTCGGCCCCACGCTGCTGGCGAAGGTGCTCGGCCTCAACGCCACGCAGGAGAGCTCGCTCGGGCTGGTCTTCCACCACGCCGACGAGGCCGGCCTGCCGCTGCTCGACCTCGCCGACCTGCGCGCGCTGCTCACCTGGCTGACCCGGCCGGAGGGCAGGGCCGAGCTCGCGGGCCTGGGCGGGCTGTCCAAGGCGACGGCGGGCGTGGTGCTGCGCGAGCTGGTGGCGCTGGAGGACCTCGGCGGCGACGTCTTCTTCGGGGAACCCGCCTTCGACCCCGCCGACCTGATCCGCACCGCCCCCGACGGCCGCGGCGTCATCAGCGCCGTCGAGCTGCCCGCCGTCGCCGACCGGCCGGCGCTGTTCTCCACCTTCCTCGTGTGGCTGCTCGCCGAGCTGTTCGAGGAGCTGCCCGAGGTCGGCGACCTGGAGCGGCCGGAGGTGGTGTTCTTCCTCGACGAGGCACACCTGCTGTTCAGCGACGCGAGCAAGGCGTTCCTGACGGCGGTCACGCAGACCGTGCGGCTCATCCGGTCCAAGGGCGTCGGCGTCTTCTTCGTCACCCAGCAACCCACCGACGTCCCCTCCGACGTGCTCGGCCAGCTCGGCAACCGGGTGCAGCACGCACTGCGCGCCTTCACGCCGGAGGACGCCGACGCGCTGAAGAAGACCGTGCGCACGTTCCCGCGCAGCGACGTCTACGACGACGTCGCCGAGCTGCTCACCTCGCTCGGCACCGGCGAGGCGGCGGTGACGGTGCTCTCCGAGCGCGGCGCGCCCACGCCCCTGGCCCGGACGGTGCTGCGCGCGCCGCGGGCCTCGATGGGCACCGTGGCGCCCGACGTCATGGCCGCCGCGGTGGCCGCCTCGCCGCTGCAGGCGCGCTACGGCACCCCGGTCGACCGGGAGTCGGCGCGGGAGCTGCTGGCCGCGCGTCTCGCGCCCCCGCCCGCCGCGCCGGAGGCCCCGGCCCGGCGCCGCGACGCCGAGCCGGGGCGGGAGGCCGAGCCGCGCCGGGAGCCCGCGCCCCGCCGTCGCGAGGCCGGGACGGCCGGCCCGGCCGACGACGGCGGGCTGCTCGCCGACGTCATGGCCTCTCCGGTGTTCCGCAGCTTCGCCCGCTCGGCCGCCTCGGCGCTGGGCCGGGAGCTCACCCGCGGCCTGTTCGGCACCCGCCGGCGCCGCTGACCCGGCTCCCGGGTGCGGGTCGCCCGCGCCGCCCGCCTCCGCCGGGATCATGGAGCTCGCGTCGCGACACGCCGCGCGGACCCGGCGCGTCGCCACCGGTACTCCGTGATCGCGGCCACCGGGCCCACGGGCGGGCGGGTGCAGGCCGGCGGAGGCGGGTTCGCCGGGGTGCGGCGCGCGGGTACCGGTGGCACGGTCGGACGGCACGCGACACCGGGAGGACCCAGGCACATGCGGTACAGGGAGGGCGGCGACCTCGACACGTCGTCGATCCAGGACCGGCGCGGCCGCGGGGGCGGCGGCGGGTTCGGCGGGCGCGGCGTCGCGGTCGGCGGCGGCGGGCTCGGCCTGGTCGGCATCCTCGTCCTGGTGCTGTTCCAGGTGCTCGGCGGCGGCGGGAGCGGCGGCGGCGCCGGCGGGCTCGGCGCGCTGTCCGGCGGGCTCGGCGCGGGCGAGACGGCCGACAACAGCGCCCTCGAGCAGTCCTGCGACGACAGCGGCGACGCCAACACCTCCGTCGAGTGCGCCGTCGTCGCCGACATCGACTCGATCCAGGACTACTGGTCGCAGACCCTCGACGGCTACGTCCCCACCGACACGGTCTTCTTCTCCGACCAGGTCAGCACGCAGTGCGGCGGCGCCACCAGCGGGTCCGGGCCCTTCTACTGCCCGGCCGACCAGCTCGTGTACATCGACCTGAGCTTCTTCGACACGCTGCGCAGCCAGTTCGGCGCCGAGGGCGGCGCGTTCCCGAACGCCTACGTGCTCGCCCACGAGTACGGCCACCACGTGCAGAACCTGCTCGGCACCAACCGGCAGGTCACCCCGGGCGAGACCGGCCCGACCAGCGGCACCGTGCGGCTGGAGCTGCAGGCCGACTGCTACGCCGGCGCCTGGGCCAACCACGCGACGACGGTGCCCGACGAGTCCGGCGCCCCGCTGATCGCCGAGATCACGCAGGCCGACATCGACGCCGCCCTGGACACCGCGGGCCGCATCGGCGACGACTTCATCCAGGAGAACCTCGGCGGCGGCACCGTCGACCAGGACACCTTCACGCACGGCTCCTCCGAGCAGCGGCAGCGCTGGTTCCTCACGGGGTACCAGACCGGGGACCCCGCGCAGTGCGACACCTTCGCCACCGACGACCTGGGATGACCCGGTGACCGAGCACCTGCGGGTGACCCGGGACGGCGCCGTCGCCGTCCTCACCATCGACCGGCCGGACAAGCGCAACGCCATGACGGCGGCGATGTGGGCGGCGCTGCCCGGCGTGCTGGGCGGCCTGGCCGGCGACCCGGACGTGCGCGTCCTCGTGGTCACCGGCGCCGGCCCGAGCTTCTGCGCCGGCGCCGACATCTCCGACCTGCTCGGCGGGCCCGACGCCGACGACCCGATGGCCCGGCTGCGCCGCGACAACCTCACCGCCCAGGCGGCGCTGCGCGACTTCCCCAAGCCGACGATCGCGATGGTCCGCGGGCACTGCATCGGCGGCGGCGTGGAGCTGGCCACCTGCTGCGACCTGCGGTTCACCGACCCGACCGGCGTCTTCGGAGTCACCCCGGCGAAGGTGGGGATCGTCTTCACCCCGACGTCGACCCGCCAGCTCGTGCAGCTGGTCGGGCCGGCCACCGCCCGCTACCTGCTCTACTCCGGCGAGCTCGTCGACGCCGACACCGCGCTGCGCACCGGCCTGGTCGACCGGCTGCTGCCCGCGGGCGACCTGGCCGGCGAGGTGCGCCGGTTCGCCGAGGTGCTCGCCGCCCGGTCGGCGCTCACCCAGCGCGCGGCCAAGGAGATCACCGCCGCGCTGGCCGCCGGGCGGCCCGACGACGAGGTCGAGGAGCTCGCGGGCCGCTGGTACCGGCAGACGGCGGCGGCCGGCGAACTCGCCGAGGGCGTGGCCGCCTTCACCGGGCGCCGACCGCCGCGCTTCCCCTGGCGGGGGTGAGTCAGGCGACCGACAGGCCGGACTCCTCGGCCTCGACGGCGGCGTTCCACTCCGGCTTCTCGGCCTGCCAGCGGTCCTCGGTGCGGCCGATGCGCCAGTAGCCCGACACCGACAGCCGCTCCCGGGGGACGCCGAGGCCGGTGCGCACGAACCGGCGCAGCTCCCGGACGGCGCCGGCCTCCCCGTGCACGAACACGTGGACGTCGCCCTCGGGCAGCTCGGCGCCGAGCACGGCGGCCACCAGCGCCACCCCGGGCGCGGCGGCGCGGTGCACCCAGGTGACCCGCACGCCGTCGCCGGCGGGGAGCTCCTGCTCCTCCTCCGGGCCCGCGACCTCGAGGAACACCTCGGCGCGGGCGCCGGCGGGCAGCACCTCGAGGGCGGCGGCGATCGCCGGCAGCGCGGTCTCGTCGCCGGCCAGCAGGTGCCAGGCGGCCGCCGCGTCGGGCGTGTAGGCGCCGCCGGGGCCGAACAGCTGCAGGGTGTCCCCCGGCCGGGCGGCCAGCGCCCACGGCCCGGCCACGCCCTCGTCGCCGTGGACGACGAAGTCGATGGTCAGCTCGCCGGCATCGGCGTCCCAGGAGCGCACGGTGTAGGTGCGGGTCACCGGCCACTGCTCGCGGGGCAGCCGCGCCTGCACGTCCTCGACGTCGAAAGGCACGCCGTAGCCGGCGCCCGCCGGCGGGAACAGCAGCTTCACGTAGGCGTCGGTGTGCTGCGGCGCGAAGCCGGCGAGCCCCTCGCCGCCCAGCACGACGCGGACGACGTGCGGGGTGAGCCGGTCGGTGCGCACGACGGTGCCGGTGCGCGGCGTCCGGCGGCGGCGGGCGTTCGGGTCGGCCACGGGCCCTCCTCGGAGTCAGGGAAGCCTCACCTTACTCCGGGCGCCGGATGGGCCCGCCGCGCATACCGGCAGGCCGGAGCCCGTTTCCGGACAGTCGCGTCCGGGTAGCCGGTCGCCTGCGGGAACGACGCCGTCCCGGCGCTGCCGCCCGGGCGCGCACCGCTGCCCGGACGGCGTCCGACCCGCACTTCCCCACGGCTCCAGCCGAGCGGTGCCCCCACCGCCGGCGTGCTCCACGCGCATGCGCTCCGGCGACGACCGTCGACCCGGGATGTGTGCGTGATCAATTCCCGGGTAGCGACATGCCGACCGAGATCCACTCAGGAGGAACGATGACCCACTCCATCGACGCCCCCCTCCCGCCGCCGCCCTCCTCGGGCGCGACCGGCTACGGGGACACGAGTACGACCTCGACCACCACGACGACCACGTCCGGCTCGCCGTCGACCACCGACGTCGCCAAGGACGAGGCCCGCAACGTCGGCCAGACCGCCAAGGAGGCCGGCAGCCAGGTCGCCACGACCGCCGCCGACCAGGCGAAGAACGTCGTCGCCGAGACCAAGCAGCAGGCGCAGAGCCTGGTCGAGCAGGGCCGCACGCAGGTGCGCCAGCAGGCCGTCTCGCAGCAGCAGAAGGCCGGGCAGAGCCTGGCGGGCCTCGCCGAGCAGCTGCGCAACATGGTCGAGGGCAACGCCCCGGCCCCCGGCCCCGCCCGCGACCTCATCACCGAGGGCGCCGGCCGCGTGCAGCAGTTCGCCGACATGCTGCAGAACCGCGAGCCCGCCGACCTCCTCGAGGACGTCCGCAGCTTCGCCCGCCGCAAGCCCGGCGTCTTCCTGCTCGGTGCCGCCCTCGCTGGCGTCGTCGCCGGCCGGCTGACCAGCGGCGTCAAGGCCGCGCACAGCGACGACTCCTCGTCGCGCCAGGGGCTGTCGTCGACGACGTCGACCTACAGCTCGGGCAACTACGTGGACCCGGCGCCGGCCTACTCCGGCTACGAGACCACCACCACGACCGGCTACCAGACCACCGGAGCCGGCTACGGGACGACCACCGGGTACGAGAGCACCGGCTACGAGACGACCGGGACCACCGGCACCCCGCTGCCGCCCCCGCCGTACGGCACCGTGCCGCCCGAGGGCAGCGTCGTGCCGCCGGCCGCCCCCGCCGGCTGGGACGACCCGACCCGCCGCCCGGGTCAGGGGGTCTGAGCCATGTCCTCCCCCTACTCCGGCGCGACGCCGGTGGGTGGCCAGAGCGGCTACCCGCCGGAGCCGCCGCAGGCCAACTACGCCGTGACCCCCGGCTACGAGCAGGGCGCCGGGTACCAGCAGGGCTCCACCGCCTACGGCCAGGACACCGGCTACTCCGACGCCTCCTACGGGGCGCACGCCGGTGACCGCGGCACCCCGATGACCGAGGCCGGCCGGCCCGACGTCGACGGCGCCTCCGTCGGCGAGCTCATCAGCGAGGTCACCAAGGACTTCTCCGTCCTGATGCGCCAGGAGATCGCCCTGGCGAAGGCCGAGGTCACGGCCGAGGCGAAGAAGGCCGGCCAGGGCGCGGGCCTGCTCGGCGCCGCGGGCTTCGCGGGCTACATGACGATCCTGTTCCTCTCCTTCGCCCTGTGGTGGGCGCTGGAGAACGTCATGGACGCCGGCCTCGCCGCCCTCATCGTGGCCGTGCTCTGGGGCGTCATCGGCGCCGTCGCCTTCGTGATGGGGCGCAAGAAGTTCCGGCAGGTCAACCCCAAGCCCGAACGCACCGTGGAGACCCTCCAGCAGGTCCCCGGCGCCCTGAAGCCCCACTGACCCCGGCCCTGCGGGCCCCTCACCCTCCCTGGAGCAGACATGACCAGCAGTGACCCGGACGTCATCCGCCGGCAGATCGAGGAGACGCGGCGCGAGCTCAGCTACGACGTCGACGCCCTCAACGAGAAGGTCAACCCGGCCCGCGTCGTCGACCGGCGCATGGCCTCGGCCAAGGGCCGGTTCGCCAACGTCAAGGACCGCGTCATGGGCTCGGCCCACGACACCCGGTCCTCGGCCCGCGGCACCACGCAGAACGCGATGAGCTCGGTGCAGGGCACCGCGCACGACGCGGTCGGCTCGGTGCAGGGCGCGGCCAGCAGCGCGGCCGGCACCGTGCAGGACGCCGCCTCGCAGGCCGCCCACGCCGTCCAGCAGGCCCCCGACGCGGTGGTCCGCCAGACGCAGGGCAACCCGCTCGCGGCCGGGCTCATCGCCTTCGGCGTCGGCTGGCTGGTCTCCAGCCTGCTGCCGGCCTCGCAGAAGGAGCAGCAGCTGGCCCAGCAGGCCGAGTCGGCCCTGCGCGAGCACAAGGACCAGCTCCTCGCCCCGGCCAAGCAGGCCGCCCAGGAGGTCGGCGAGCAGCTGCGCCCGGCCGCCGAGCAGGCCGTCCAGGAGGTCAAGGGCACCGCCCAGGAGGCTGCCCAGACGGTGAAGAACGAGGGCCAGTCGGCCGCGCAGGACGTCCAGGGCCAGGCCCAGCAGTCCCGCGAGTCGGTGCAGAGCCAGGCCAGCAGCAGCTGACACCCGCACCACCGCGCCACCCCCTGCAGCGCCCCGCCGGGTCCGACCCGGCGGGGCGCTGCCGCGTCCGGGGCTCCCCCGCCGGGGGTAGCGGCCCGGCGGCCGGCTGCACCACCGCCCTCCGCCGGCCGATCCCTCCCCCGTGACGACGGCGACGACCCCCGACGCCGCGCGGCTGCGCGCGCTCGAGGCCCGGGTCGCCGGACTCGAGGCCGAGCGGGCCAGGCTCACTGCGCTGGTCGACGCGCGCGGCGAGGAGCTCGAGGTCGCCGCCCGCATGCTGCGCGCCCGCGCCGCCACGATGACGGGCGTCGTCGACGCGATCACGCGCCAGTCGGTGGTCGGCACCGACCTCGACGGCGTCGTGCGGGTGTGGAACCCCGGCGCGGAGCGGCTGCTGGGCGCCCCGCGCGCCGCGGTGGTGCGCCGCCGCCGGATCACCGACTTCCACGACCCCGCCGAGCTCGGCGGGGACGGGCTCGCCGCGCTGGTGCGCACCGCGGCCGAGACCGGCAGCGACGTCCGCGACTGGACCTACGTGGCCGCCGACGGCACCCGCCGCACCGTCTCGGTGGCCGTCACCCCGCGCTCCCCCGACGGCGGCGCGCACGACGGCTGGACCTTCGTCGGCACCGACATGACCGAGGTGCGCGCGGCCGAGCGGCTCAAGGACCAGTTCGTCGCGCTGGTCAGCCACGAGCTGCGCACGCCCCTGGCCTCGGTGCTCGGCTACCTCGAGCTCGTGCTCGACGACCCGGGGCTCGGCGCCGGCACCCGACGCTCCCTGGCCGTCGTGCAGCGCAACGCCTCCCGGCTCGAGCGGCTGGTGGGCGACCTGCTGTTCACCGCGCAGGTCGAGGCCGGCCGGTTCTCCCTGACCCCCGGCGAGGTCGACCTGGCCGCGCTGCTGCGGGCCGCCGGCGAGTCCGCGCGGGTGACCGCCGACGGCGCCGGGGTGACGCTGGCGGTGACCGCACCGGCGTCCGGGCCGGTCGTGCCCGGCGACGCGCTGCGGCTCGGCCAGGCCGTCGACAACCTGGTCTCCAACGCGGTGAAGTTCACGCCCCGCGGCGGGCGGGTGGAGCTGGGGCTCGGCACGGCGGGCGGTCCCGGGGACGGCGAGGTGTGCATCGAGGTCCGCGACACCGGCGTCGGCATCCCCGGTGCGGAGCGGGCGGGGCTGGGCACCCGCTTCACCCGCGCGGCGACCGCCGTGCGCGCCGGGGTGCCCGGCGCGGGGCTCGGCCTGTCGATCACGCATGCCATCGCGGCGGCACACGGCGGGCGGCTGGAGCTGGCCAGCACGGAGGGCCGCGGCACCACCGCGACGCTGGTCCTGCCGCGCTGAGCACACCGCCCTTGCGCTGATCGTGCGGGGGTCCCGCGGGGGGCCTGCGCGGGCGGTGGCAGGCTGATGATCGTGAGCACCACGCAGGACGGCGACACGGCGCGGAGGACCCCGGGCCCCGACGGCGAGCTGCCGGCCCGGCTGCTGGCCTTCCTCGACGACTCCCCCGCCCCGGACCTGCCCACGGCCGACCCGGTCCTCGTGCGGCGGCTGCGCGCCCGCGCCACCGGCTGCGCCGGCACCCGCGTGGTGCCCGAGCCGCGGCGGGGTCAGGCCACCAGCCGGTAGCCCACTCCTCGCACGGTCCGGATCTCGGCCGCGGACAGCCCCGCGGCGGTGAGCTTGCGGCGCAGGTTGGACATGTGCGCCTCGACCAGGCGCAGGCTCCCGGCCCAGTCGGTGCGCCACACCTCGCGCAGCAGCGTCTCGCGCTGCAGCACCCGGCCCGGCCGCGCGGCGAGCGCGGCGAGCAGGTCGAACTCGGTGCGGGTCAGGGCGACCAGCGCGCCGTCGACGCGCACCTCGCGGGCGTCCTCGTCGACCTCGAGGTCGGCCAGCCGCACGACGGCGTCGTCGGGCTGCGGCGGCACCGGGCCGGTCGCGGGCCGGCGCAGCAGCGCCTGCACCCGCGCCACCAGCTCCCGCGGGGAGAACGGCTTGGCCATGTAGCCGTCGGCGCCGACGGCGAGGCCGACGAGCAGGTCGACCTCCTCGGCCCGCGCGGTCAGCATGAGGACGTAGCAGCCGCTCCCGGCGCGCAGCTGCCGGCACACCTCGGTGCCGTCGCCGTCGGGCAGCCCGAGGTCGAGGACGACGAGGTCGGGCGCCGACCGGCGCACCTCCGCCAGGCAGTCCGCGCCCGTGCCGACGGCGCGGACGTCCAGACCGGCCCGCTCGAGCACCGTGACCACGAGCTCGCGGATCTCCTCGGTGTCCTCCACGACGAGCACCGACTGCGCGCCCACCGCGCCTCCCGTCCCGGCGGCCACGGTGGCCGCCCCGGGAGGAGCAACGGCGGTGGCCCGACCGGACTCCACCCGGGCCGTGCCCGCCTCACCCCGCGGGGTGGCGTCAGACGAAGGCGCTCACGCCGGTCAGCGCGCGCCCGACGATCAGGCTGTTGATCTCGCGGGTGCCCTCGTAGGAGTAGAGGGCCTCGGCGTCGGCGAAGTACCGCACCACGTCGTTCTCCAGCAGGATCCCGTTCCCGCCGAAGAGCTCGCGGGCCAGGGCGACGGTCTCGCGGGCCCGGCCGGTGACGAACGCCTTGGCCAGCGCCGCCTGCTCGTCGCGGAACACGCCCTCCTCCTGCAGCTGGGACACCCGCACCGCCATGCCGAGGCTGGCGGTCACGTTGCCGGCCATGCGCGCGAGCAGGTCCTGGATCAGCTGGAAGCCGGCGATCGGGCGGCCGAACTGCTGCCGCTCCTTGGCGTAGGCGATGGCCGCCTCGAAGGCGCCCATCTGGCAGCCCACCGCCGACCAGGCGACGCCGCCGCGGGTCAGCTTGAGCACCCGGTTGACGTCCTTGAAGGAGTTGCCGTGCTCGAGCTTGTTCTCCGCCGGCACGCGGCAGCCCTCGAAGACGATGTCGGCGTTCTGCACGGTGCGCAGCGCGTACTTGCCCTCCATCTTCGTGGGCGTGAAGCCGGGCGTGCCCTTCTCCACCACGAAGGTCTTCACCGAGTCGTCGGCCACGTCGCGGGCGAACACGACGACGACGTCGGCGATGGTGCCGTTGCCGATCCAGCGCTTGGCGCCGTCGATGACCCACCCGTCGCCGTCGCGGCGGGCGGTGGTCTCCAGGCCGCGGGCGACGTCGGAGCCGCCGTGCGGCTCGGTGAGCGCGAAGGCGCCGATGGTCTGCAGCGACACCATGTCGGGCACCCAGCGGGCGCGCTGCTCGTCGGAGCCCAGCAGCACGATCGAGCCCATCGACAGGCCGTTGTGCACGCCGAGGAAGGTGGCCATCGACGGGTCGACGCGGGCGGTCTCCAGCGCGATGAAGCCGGTGAACAGCCGCGAGGCGCGCGGCCGGTGCTCGAGGTCGTAGCTGCGGCCGACCATCCCCTCCTCGGCGAAGCGGGGGACGAGGTCCATCGGGAACTCCGAGGACGCCCAGGCGTCGTTGACCCGCGGGCGGACCTCCTCGTCGAGGAAGCGCCGGATGCCCGCCAGCTCCTTGCGCTCGTCGTCGTCCAGCAGGGTCTCGTAGCCGTACAGGTCGCCGGTCAGCGCGCCGGTCGTGTCGTCGCTCATCGCAGGGGTCCTCCCGTCGGTGGGTGCTCCCCTCCCTACCCGGGACGGCGCAGCTGCACCGCCGCCGTCGGGAACGGCACGGTGGGCGCCTCCGCCGTCGCGGTGACGGCGAACCGGCGCTGCCCCGCCGCCTCCGCCACGGCCGCCGGCACGCGGTCCCGGTCCTCCGGGCGCATGACGGAGAAGCCGAGGACCACGCGCCCGCCGGGAGCCAGCACGCGGGCGAGGACGTCCCACTCCGGCGCTGGCGGCGTCCAGAACGCCCGGACGTCCACGGCGACCGCGGCGTCGAAGCGCTCCCCGTCCAGGCCGGCGTCGACGAGCGGGGCGGCGTGCACCCGCACCCGTCCCGCCTCGACCGCCGCCCGGTTGCGGCGGGCCGTGGCGGCGGCCATCCGCGCCGACCGGTCGACGGCGACCACGCTCCCCTCGCCGACCGCGGCCGCCAGCTCGGTGACCAGCACGCCGGCGCCGCAGCCGACCTCCAGCACCCGCTCCCCCGGCGCCGCGGCGACCACGCCGGCGACGAACGCCAGCCGGTCCGAGGCGCGGGCGGTCACCGGGGCCCGCTCACACGTGCGCCTGGCCGGTGGAGGCGCTGGTGCCGCCGTCGACCGCGAGCACGGCGCCGGTGACGTAGCGGGCGTCCCCGCTGGCGAGGAAGAGCACGGCGGGCGCGATGTCCTCCGGCTCGCCGATGCGGCCGAGCGGCACCCGGTTGACGTGCGGCGCGAGCGAGGCCTCGTCGCGCGGGACGCCGGCGTTGATCTCCGTGAACGTGAACGCGGGGGCGACGGCGTTGAGCCGCACGCCGCGCCCGCCCCAGTCCAGCGCGAGGGACTGGACGAAGACGGTCACCGCCGCCTTGGAGGCGTTGTAGGCGGCCTGCCCCCAGTCGCCGCGCAGGCCGGAGACCGAGGAGACGGCGACCAGGTTGCCGCCCGACTCCGCCAGCACCGGCAGCGCGGCCTTGGCCAGGTGGAAGAAGGCGTCGACGTTGGTGGCGCGCAGGTGCTCCCAGGCGTCGTCGGCGAGGTCGGTGATCTCGCCGCTCTCGTACGCCGCGGCGTTGCTCACCACGACGTCGATCCGGCCGAACCGGTCGACCACGTCGGCGACGAGCTGCCGCACCTGCGCGGGGTCGGACACGTCGGCCGGCAGCGCCACGGCGCGGTCCTCCGGGACACTCTCCAGCGCGGCCTCCAGCTTCTCCCGCCGGCGGCCGGTGACCGCGACGGTGGCCCCGGCGTCGAGGAACGCGCGGGTGATGGCCAGGCCGATGCCGGTGCCGCCCCCGGTGACGAGGACGACGGAGCCGCTGAAGTCGAACGTGGTGGTCGCCATGGGCTGCTCCTCCCCCGCCGCGGGCGCGCGGAACCGCGGATCAGCCCAGCGCGGCGGTGAGGACCGCCACGAGCCGGCCGATCTCGCCCGGGTCCGGCGCATGGTCGGGGTTGACCTCGGTGACGCACAGGCCGCGGAAGCCGTCGTCGGCGCACAGCCGGCGCAGCACCGCGGCGACGACGTCGAGCGGCAGTCCCTGCCCGTGGTCGGGCACGTCGGCCAGCGGCAGGTCGAGGAACTCGACGACGTCGACGTCGAGGTGCACGAGGAAGCCGTCGGGCCCGCGCACGGCCGCGGCGGCCCGCGCGGCGGTGCCCTCCGGGTCGGCCGCGACCGCCTGCGCCCGGACCATGCGCAGGCCGATCCGGCCCGCCGTCGTGGCGTCCGGCTCGGCGGCCCGCACGCCGACCGCCACGACGTCGTCCACCGCGAGCAGCGGCCGGGCCGGGCCGACGGCGAGCAGCCCGGGGTCGCACCCGGGCAGCGCGAGCACGTGCGCCAGCGCCATGGAGTCCGCGACGCCGGTGGGGTTGTCGGCCGGGGTGCGCAGGTCGACCCCGCCGTCGACGTAGACCAGGCCCGGCCGCAGCCCGGCGGCGCGGGCGCCGGCGACGAGCCCCACGGTGGTCGTGCACTCACCGCCGACGACGAGCGGCAGCCGCCCGGCCGCCAGGGAGCCGGCCACCGCGTCGCGCACGGCGGTGAGGCCGGCGGCCACCCGGTCGGCGTCGCGGACGCGCCCCTCCGGGCCCCGGCCCGCCCTCCAGCGCGCCGGGGCGAACAGCTCGCGCGCCGCCACCTCCCGCGTACGGGCCAGTGCCGCGGGCAGGCCGGCGTCGGCCAGGGCCGCCCAGGAGCGCTCCTGCCCCGGCCAGTGCGCCGCGGCGCTCGAGGGGGCGGCCAGCAGGTCGAGCGGGCGCGGGGTCATGCCGCGGTCCTACCGCCCGCTGCCGACAGGACGACCGGTTGACACGTGACACCGGTCGGTGTCACATGGAGGGGTGTCCGGTCCGACCGTCCTCGCCACCGACGGGCTGAGCCTCATCGCCACCGCCGGGTTCTCCGTCCCCGCCGCGATCCTGGTCGCGGGGGTCGTCGCCGCCGTGGTGCGCGACCGGCGGCTGGCCGCCCGGGAGCGGGACGACCTCGACGGGCGCACCGAGCGCCTCGAGGGCGCCCGGGCCGTCAGTCCCCCGCGAGCGCCCGGAGCTCGGCCTCGACCGCCGCACTGACGGCCGCGGCCATCTCGGTGCGGAAGCTGGCCAGCAGCGCCTGGGCGGCGGCCGGCTGGAGCCGGGACATCATGTCGCGCACCCGGTCGAGCTGCTCGGGCGGCGATCCGGACTCGAGCAGGGTGCGCCAGCCGGTCTCGAGGAACATCCCGACGTAGGTGCCGGCGATCTCCCGCACCAGCTCGATCACCCGCGCCTGCGCCGTGATGAGCGCCGACGGCGGCACGCCGAGCTGCATGACCTGCAGGCCCGCGGTCAGCAGCGACGGGTCGGTGACCCGCAGCCGGTCGCCGTCGAGCCGCTCGACCAGGCCGAGGCGGACCAGCTCCTCGACCGTGGCCGGGTCGATCGCCACGCCGGCCCGCGCCGTGAGCTCCCCGGCGGTGGTGTCCTCGGGCTCGGGCGGCAGCCAGGGCGCGAGCAGCGCCCGGTGCAGCGCCAGCGACGCCGAGCCGCCGATCGCGGGGGCGGTGGCCAGCGTGCGCTCGATGACGGCGAGCGAGTAGCCCTCGGCGAGCATCTCGCGCACCAGCAGCAGCCGGGAGACGTGCTCGGGGCCGTAGTAGCCGGTGCGCCCGACCAGCCGCGGCGGCGGCAGCAGGCCGCGGGCGGCGTAGGCGCGCACGTTGCGCACCGTGATGCCGACCCGCGCGGCGAGCTCGTCGACCGTGAACTCCCGGTCGCCGTCGTCCGCGGCGGGGCCGGGGGTCGATTCCTGTGCCTCCATCAGGACGGCATCGTAACGGGATCCGCATGTGTCACTTGCTGATGTGACGTCAGATGGTGTCTCATACCGCCGTGACGTCCATGGGACCAGCGCTGCTCGCCGTGGAGGACCGCCCCGCCGGAGGGGCCGCTCTGGGTGAGGTCGCGCTCGCCACCGCCCTCGGCTCCGCCCTGGTGGCCGCCCTGCTCGCCCTCGTCTGGGCGCACCGCACGCGGCGCACCGCCGTCCTCGCCCGGGCCGGCGACGCGCTCGGCCGGGCCACCGGCGTCCCCGGCTGGGTGGCGCTGCCCACCGTGCTCACCACCGCGTCGCTGCTGGCCGCGCTGCTCGGGATGCTCTGGGACATCGCGCTGCACATCGGCGTCGGCCGCGACGAGGGGCCGCTGGCCAACCCGGCGCACTACCTCATCCTGTTCGGCCTGTTCGGCGTCTTCGCCGGCGGCGTACTCGCCTGCTCGATGCCGCTCGGCGGGCGCCCCGGCCCGGCCGCCGTCCGTTTCCTGCGCGGCTGGGACGTCCCGGTCGGCGGCGTCCTGCTCACCGCCTCGGGCTTCTACGCCCTGCTCGGCTTCCCCCTCGACGACGTCTGGCACCGCCTGTTCGGCCAGGACGTGACGCTGTGGGGCCCCACCCACCTGATGCTCATCGGCGGTGCGGGCCTGTCGATCGTCGGCCTGCTGGTGCTGGAGATGGAGGGCCACGGGAGCCTGTCCACCGACGACGGCGACCGCCGGGTGGGCGACCGCGCCCGGTTCCTGCGCCAGGCCTCGGCGATGGGCGGCCTGCTGCTCGGCCTGTCGGTGTTCCAGGGCGAGTTCGACTTCGGCGTCCCGCAGTTCCGCCTCGTCCTCGAGCCGTTCATGATCGCCGCGGCCGCCGGCGCCGCGCTCGTCGCCGCCCGGCTCTGGATGGGCCGCGGCGGGGCCCTGGCCGCCGCCGCGTTCTTCCTCCTCGTCCGCGGCACCATCGCCGTCGTCGTCGGCCCGGTGCTCGGCGAGATCACGCCGCAGTTCCCGCTCTACCTGGGCTCCGCACTGCTCGTCGAGCTGCTCGCGCTGGCCTGGCCGCCCGCCCGCCGCCCCCTCGCGTTCGGCGCCGTCGCCGGCGTGCTCGTCGGCACCGCCGGCACCCTCGTCGAGGGGCTGTGGACCCGCCTCACCCAGGTCCTGGAGTGGAACGGCGACGTCCTGGTCGAGGGCACGCTCATGGCGGTGACCGGCGGGGTCGCCGGCGGCCTGCTCGGCGCCCTGCTCGCGCTGGGGCTGCGGCGCCGGCTGCCCCGCCCCGCCGTCGCCCGCGGCGTCCTGGCGCTCGCCCTGGCCGCGCTCGCCGGCGGCGTCGCCAACGGCCTGGTCGCCACGGTGCCGGACGACCTGCAGGCCACCTTCGGCATCGAGGAGGTCACCGCCGACCCGCGCACCGCCGACGTCACGGTGACCCTCAGCCCGGCCGACGCGGTCGACGACCCGGCCTGGGTCCAGATCACCGCCTGGCAGGGGCAGGGCCTGGTGGTCACCGACCTCGAGCGCACCGGGCCGGGGCGGTACCGCACGACCGAGCCGGTGCCGGTCGACGACGACTGGAAGACGCTGCTGCGCCTCCACGACGGCCGGGTGCTCACCGCGGTGCCGATCTACCTGCCCGCCGACCCGGCCATCCCGGCCGACGAGGTCGCCGCCACCGACGGCGTCACCCGCCCGGCCATCCCGGAGATCGACGTCCTGCAGCGCGAGCTGGAGGCCTCCGGCGGCGGGCTGTGGACCGTGGCGAACCTGGTGGTGCTCGCCTGCACGCTGGCGCTCGTCGGCGCCATCGCCTGGGGCGTCGGGCGGTACTCCCGCCGCGGCGGCGTCGGCGAGCGCTCCCCCGGGCGGCCGGTCGACCGCCCGGCCCCGACCGGCGTGGGCGGCCGCTGATGCGCCGCGCCCTCCCGCTCGCCACGGCCGTCCTCGTGCTCGCTCTGAGCGGGTGCGCGGGGACGGCCCCGGCCGAGGCCGGCACGCCGTCGGCGACGACCCCCTCGCCCTCGTCGACGACCTCGGCCCCGGCACCGGCACCGGCGTCTCCCGTGCCGTCGTCCCCCGCCGTCCGCGCGATCGTCGTCGAGGTGGCCGGCGGGCAGGTCACCGGCGACACCGGCCGGGTCGTCGTGGCCGCCGGCGAGCAGGTGGCGCTGACCGTCACCAGCGACGTCGCCGACGAGCTGCACCTGCACGGCTACGACCTCACCGCCGACCTGGCCCCGGGCAGGCCCGCGACGGTGGAGTTCACCGCCGACCTCCCCGGCGTCTTCGAGGCGGAGCTGCACGGATCGGGCACGGTGCTGCTGTCGCTGCAGGTCGGGTGACCGTCCTCGCCCACGGGGTGGGGTCGCGCACCGACCTGCCCCTCCCGCTGGGCCTGGCCCTCTACGGCGCGGGCGCGGCGATCCTGGTCAGCTTCGCCGTCCTACTGCTCCTGTGGCGGCGGCCGAGGCTCGGCGGCGCGCACTCCGGGCACCCGCTGCCGTCCTGGGTGCAGCGCGCCGCCGGCAGCGCGCCGCTGCGCCGCGGCCTGCAGGCGGCCGCGCTCGCCGTCGCCGTCCTCGTGCTGCTCGTGGCGCTCGCGGGCCCCGCGGAGACCGACCGCAACCTCGCCCCCTGGGCGCTGTACGTGACCGGCTGGGTGGGCCTGGTGCCGGCGAGCCTGCTGCTCGGGCCGGTGTGGCGGGTGCTCAACCCGCTGCGGCTGCTGTCCCGCGCGCTCCGCCCGCTCACAGGGCCGCCGCGCGGCGCCGCCCGGCTGCCCGCGCTCGGGGTGTGGCCGGCCGCGGCCTCGCTGCTGGTGTTCGTCTGGCTGGAGCTGGTGTTCCCCGGCCGCGCGGAACCGGCCACCGTGGCGGTGTTCCTGCTCGCGTACGCGGCCGCCCACCTGGCCGCGGCCGCCTGGTTCGGGGAGGAGTGGATCGCCCGCGGTGACGGCTTCGAGGTCTGGTCGACGCTGCTCGCCCGCCTGTCGGCGCTCGCCCGCCGCGACGACGGCGTGGTCGTCGTCCGGTCGCCGCTGTCGAACGCGATGGCCACGCCCGACGAGCGCGGGCTCGCCGCCGTCGTCGTGGTGCTGCTCGGCTCCACCGGATTCGACGGGCTGTCGCGGACGGTGTGGTGGCAGACCGGTCCCGGCGCCGCCGACGACACCCTGTCGGGCACGCTCGGGCTGGCCGCCTGCACCGCGCTCGTCGCCGGCCTGTACCTGCTCGGCACCCGGCTGTCGGGGCGGCTGGGCCGGCTGCCGCTGGGCCCGCAGCCGCGGCTCTACGCGGCCTCGGTGGTGCCCATCGCCGTCGGCTACACCGTGGCGCACTACTTCTCGCTGCTGCTCCTCGACGGCCAGACGACGTGGATCCTCGCCAGCGACCCGTTCGGCACCGGTGCGGACCTGTTCGGGACGGCGGCGAACGTCGTCGACCTGCGGGCGGTCGGCCCGGACCTCATCGCCTGGGTGCAGGTGGGCGCGGTGGTGCTCGGCCACGTCGTGGGCGTGCTGCTCGCCCACGAGAAGGCGCTGCGGGTGGCGCCCCGGGCCCCGGCGTCGGACCAGCTCCCGCTCGTGCTGGTCATGGTGCTGTTCACCGTCGCCGGGCTCGGCCTGCTCTTCGGCTTCTGAGCGGCCCCGCTCAGCCGCGCTGCCGCCGGCGCCGGCCGGCGAAGGCCTGCTTCACCCGCCGCCAGCGGTTGGGCGTGTGCTCGGCGTCGAGCAGCTCGGTCTCGGCGAGGAACCGCTCGACCGCGTCGAGCTCCGGCGGCTCGAAGGGCACCAGGGAGCGGCCGGTGGGCCGGATGAGCGCGTCGATCGCCCGCACCAGCGAGCCGCCGTGCTCCTCGACCGCCGCCGCCACCCGCTCCGGCTCGACGCCGAGGTGCTCGCCGAGCAGCCGGTGCCGCATGCCCAGCACCGCCGCCCGCAGCTCCTCCTCCCGCGGGTCGCCGGTGCGCGCCTCGATCGACAGGTCGCACTCGGTGTCCAGGCCCATCGAGCGGTTGTTGAGGTTGGACGAGCCGATCCGCAGCAGCCGGTCGTCGAGGCAGGTCACCTTGGCGTGCACGTAGATCGGCCGGCGCCCCTCGGCCACCGGTACGAGCAGCCGGAAGCGGTCGTACCGGTCGGCCTCGCGGACGAGGGCGAGCAGCTTGACGCGGGCGGTGTCCATCGACTTCACCTCCAGCCAGCTGTCGGCCGTCAGCGGGTTGAGGACGACGAACTCCGGCCCGTCCTCCTCGCGGAGCCGGTCGGCGATGGCCTCGGCGATGCGGCGGTTGGCGAAGTACTGCGTCTCGATGTAGACCGTGCGCCGGGCGGCGGCGATGACGGCCAGCCACAGCAGCTCGATCTCGTGCACCAGCTCGGTGCCCCCGTGCTCGGGGCGGGTGCGGGAGATGGCGACGTCGACGTCGGTCAGGAAGACCTCGGCACCCTCGGGCCAGCACGCCTCGACGTCCTCGACCGGCTCCAGGTGCTCGCCGGTGCCGCTCTCCCACCGCTCGCGGGCCAGGTCGCCCAGCGCCCGGGCCGCCGGCCCCGACACCAGGCTGGTGACGTCGTGCCACGGCCCGCGCAGCCGGGTGGAGTGCGGCCGGTGGCGCAGCGGGTGCCGGTCGCGGTGCTCGGAGGTGTCCCAGCGGTCGGCGGTGACGTCGATGCCGCCGGCGAAGGCCAGGCAGTCGTCGATGACGACGATCTTCTGGTGGTGCGCGCCGCCGAGCGGGTGGTGCGTGTCGACGGCGAACCGCAGCCGGTCGGGCGTGCGGCGGTTGAGCAGCACGATCGGGGCCATGCGCCGGTTGAGCGCCACGACCATCCCGAGGTCCCACTGCAGGACGCCGATCTCCAGCCGCGGGTTGGCGGCCACGGCCTGCTCGAGCACGTGGCCCAGGCGGTCCTCGCGCGGCCGTCCCGGGGTGCGGGGGTCCAGCCGGATCCGCGGGTCGAAGTCCCAGCCGATGAACAACACCCGCCGCTCGGCGGCCAGCACGGCGCGCTTGAGGGTGGCGAAGTAGTCGGCCGCGTCCACGAAGACGGCGTGCCGGTCGGCCCGCTCGATCCGCCAGCAGGTCTCCCCGGGCACGAGCAGTGTGTCGTCGGTGGGACGCGGGAGGGGCTCGGTCCGGGGCGCCGGGACGGCGGGGGCGCGGGAGGTCGTCCCGGCGGCGTCGGCGCTCTCGATCACCACGGCAGTCTCCCCGGCCGCGCAAGCGCCCTGCCCGGCGCCTCGCCGGACCGGGTGACGGCGCGTCAGGCCCAGGAGGTGGACAACCGCACGCTGGTGCCGCTCCCGTCGTGCCGGATGGCCACGTGGTCGCACAGCTGGCGGGCCAGCCAGAGCCCCATGCCGCCGTGCGACAGGTCCTCCCCGTGCGCCGGTCCGTAGCCGGCGAAGGGGTCGTCGAGGCCGGCACCGGAGTCGCGGATGGTGCACACCAGCCGGCCCGGCGCGGTCCACAGCCGCACGGCCGCGGGGCGGCTGCCGTGCCGCACCGCGTTGGAGGTCATCTCGTCGACGGCCATGAGGAAGTCCTCGAGGTCGTCCGGCGGCCCCGGCACGCCGTCGAGCACCTCCCGGACGGCCCGGCGCACCGGCGCGAGGTCGGTCACGTCGTCGTCGGCGAACACCGGGGGCGTCCGCTCGAGCGGCTCGTCCGGGACCGGCAGCGACCGCAGGTAGGCGGCCGGGTCGACGTAGTCGGGGTTGGCGGCCCGTCCCGCGGGGGTCACGAGGTGCGGGTGGGTGCGGCGGGCGGCCTCCAGGACCGGCGCGGGCAGGTCGGCGGAGAAGACGCACAGGCCCCACAGCGGAAGCGGGGCGAAGGCGTGGTTGATGACCGACTCGTAGGCCTGCCACTCGCGCCGGTCGGCGACGGTCGTGCCGAAGTCCACCTCGCCCACCACGCGGACGCACCGGCCGGAGGCCGCGTGCTCCTCGGCGTAGCGCCGGAACGCGGTGATCGCCGTGGGCGTGCGCGCCCGGTACAGCGCGGACCGCTCCACCACGACCACCCGCGGGTCGTCACCGAGCGCGTCGCACAGGGGGCCGCTCGTCCGCGGGCCGGCGGCGACCACCGCGGCGTCGCCGGCGTCCAGCCCCTCCCGCAGCCAGGGCACGGCGACGGTGACGACGTCGTCGACCGAGTCGTGGACCAGCGCGTCGTGCCGGAACCCGGGCACGGCTCCGCGACCGGCCGTGCCGGCCGGGGAGCCCGTCTCGTCCAGGTGCACCGCGTCTCGTCCCGTGGTCGTGCCGGCGGCGCCGGTCCGGACGGGACGGCGTCCGATCCGGACGGTTCCGGTCCGGTGTACCCCGGAGGGGGCATCCCACGCCACCTCCGCCGTCCCGGAACGACACAGGGCGCCCTCCCGGAGGAGGACGCCCTGTGTCATCGGGGTGGAGCTGAGGGGACTCGAACCCCTGACCCCCACACTGCCAGTGTGGTGCGCTACCAGCTGCGCCACAGCCCCGTTTCCCGGCCCGACCGCTTCCGTTCGAGCCAGGGAGAACTGTACATCGCCCTCCGAGGGCGCCCGCGGAGGGGGTGGCCGCGCGTCGCCCGTGCGGGCCGGTCAGATCTCGACGCCGCGCTCGGCCAGCCAGTCGACCGGGTCGATGCGGCGGCCGTCCATGCCGCCCTGGTGCACCTCGAAGTGCAGGTGCGGGCCGGTGGACTGGCCGCGGTTACCCAGCAGGGCGATGGTCTCGCCGGCGTCCACGTACTGGCCGACCTCGACGAGGATCTCCTCCATGTGGCCGTAGACGGTCACGTCGCCGTTCTCGTGCAGGATGTACACCGCGAGCCCGAAGCCGCTGGCCGCGCCCGCGCGCAGTACGACGCCGTCGGCCGCCGCGTACTCCGGCGTGCCGATCGGGGCGGCGAGGTCGATGCCGTAGTGGAAGGTGCCCCAGCGGGAGCCGAAGCCGCTGGTGAACCGGGCGCCGCTGACCGGCAGCACCGTCTTGGGCCGGGCCGCCTCGGCGGCGGCCTCCGCGGCGGCGGCCTCGGCCGCGGCGCGCTCGGCGCGGGAGGCGGCCACCTCCTGCAGACGGGCCTGCGCCTCGGCCTCGGTGATCGACGCCATGGGCATGGCCTCGATCACCTCCTCGCCGGTGGCGAGCTCCATCTGCGCCCCGAGCACCGAGGTGGGCTCGGCGGGAGCCTGCGACGAGCCGGGGACGCCGACGACGGCGGCCCCGATCGCACCGGCGACCAGCGCGGCGATCAGCGCGTAGGGACGGCGGTCCCGCAGGCCACGGGGGCGTCGGACGGGCGCGACCGCCGGCACGGCCTCGGTCGCGGGCGCGGCGACCGGCGCTGCGACCTCGGCGGCGGGTGCGGCGACGGGAGCGGCCTCCACGGGCAGCACCGTGGTGACCAGCGCCGCGAACTCGCGGTCGAGCTCGTCGGCGGCCGGACGCGGGGCGGGCAGCACGGCCGGAGGTGCGGTCTCGTCGGCGGCGGGCACGGGCGGGAAGCCGCGCAGCGGGGACACCGGCCGGCCCGCCGGGCGCCGGTGGGCGCCCGACCGCGGAGCGGGCACGCCCGCGGGAGAGCCGCTCGAGGGGCGGGTCAGCAGACCCGCGTCGCTCCGGTGACTGGCCAATGCACGTACCCCGCTCGTTCGTGGGAAGTGGCCCGGCGGGCCCGATCGAGTCGACAGCGATCCAAACACACCGTGACCAGTTCGTGACCCCACGTGCGGCGTGTCCGTGAGCGACACGCCGTGTGCCCTGTGTCACGAGGGGCCGGTGTGTTTGGCGGGACGGCCGTCCGGGCACAGGACCTCTCCCGGCGTGGAACAGCCCGCGCCGGTCCGACGTGACCTCCCGCCGGGCCGACGCCACCGCCGACGCCCGGGACGCTGCGTGCCCCCGCTCCCCCGGCCGGGCCGCGACCCGCCGCCGGCTCCCGGCCGTGCACCGGACGTGCACTCGGGGGCCACCTCGTGGTCCCATGATCGTTCCCCGGCACGGTCTGCGGATGCCCGCTCCCGGCGGTGAGGACCGGTCGGGCACCGACCCTGGACAGGAAGGACCGATGCCTCGATGGCCCAGCCCGAGCGACCTCTGCGGGGGACCCCGTGGAGCCGGACGACGCCGGCGGCAGTGCCCGCCCACCGCGTCCGGCCGCTGACCAGCGCGACGCTCGAGCAGCACGGGGCCCGGCTGACCGTCCCCACCTACGACCGCGGAGCGCTCGTCCCCGCCGTCGTGCACCTGAGCGTGGGCGGCTTCTCCCGCGCCCACCAGCTCATCTACCTCGACGAGGTCGCCCAGCGGGGCATCTCCACCGGCTGGGGCGTCGTCGGTGTGGGCCTGCGTGCCCGGCGGCTGCGGGAGGCCCTCGCGCCGCAGGACAACCTCTACACCGTCGTCGAGCGCAGCCCCGACGGCGAGCGGGCCCGGGTGGTCGGCGTCCTCACCGACTACCTGTTCGCCCCCGACGCGCCGTCGGCGGTGCTCGACCGGCTCGCCGACCCGCGCACCCGCGTCGTGACGATGACCATCACCGACGCCGGGTACCTCCTCGACCCCGCGACCCGCACCTTCACCCCCGACGACGACGTCCGCCACGACCTCGCGCACCCCGCGACGCCGCGCACCGTCTTCGGCTTCCTCGTCGAGGCGCTCGACCGGCGGCGGCGGGCGGGCCTCGCACCGTTCACCGTCGTGTCCTGCGACAACCTGCACCGCAACGGCGACGCCACCCGCGCCGCCGTCGTCGGGTTCGCGGCGATGCGCGACGAGGTGCTCGCCCGCTGGATCACCGACCGGGTGGCCTTCCCGAGCAGCATGGTCGACCGGATCACCCCGCAGACCACGCCGGAGGAGCGCGAGGCGGTGGCCCGGCGGCACGGCGTCGACGACCGCTGGCCGGTCATCACCGAGCCGTTCTCCCAGTGGGTCATCGAGGACGAGTTCTGCAACGGCCGCCCGCCGCTGGACGCCGTCGGCGTCCGCTTCGTCCGCGACGTCACCGGCCACGAGCTGATGAAGACGCGGCTGCTCAACGCCAGCCACTCCGCGCTGGGGTACCTGGGCACCCTCGCCGGCCACGAGCGCATCGACGTCCTCATGGGCGACCCGGTGTTCGCCGCCTACGTGACCCGGCTCATGGACGCCGAGGTCACCCCGCTCGTCCCCTGCCCCGAGGGCATCGACCTCGACGAGTACAAGGCGATCCTCGTGCAGCGCTTCGCCAACCCGGCGATCGCCGACCGGCTGTCCCGGCTGTGCCGCCGCGGCTCGACCAAGCTGCCGCAGCACCTGATCCCCTCGCTGCGCCAGGCGCTGGCCGAGGGCCGGTCGCACACGCTGCTGACCCTCGCCCTGGCCGGCTGGGTCGCCTACCTGCAGCGCACGGACGACGCGGGCGTCCCCCTGCCGGTCGAGGACGACGCCGGACCCCGCCTGCAGGCGCTCGCGCTGGCCGGCGGCACCGATCCGCGCCCGCTGCTCGCCGAGACCGCCGTCTTCGGCGACCTCGGCGACGTCCCCGGCTTCGCCGACGAGCTCGCGGCGGTGCTCACCCGCCTGGAGCGCGACGGCGTCCGCGAGACCGTCGCTACGCTGACCGCGAGCGCCCGGTGAGCGCGCCCCGCGACGGCGGGGCGGCGCTGCCGGCCGGCGTCGTCCGCGGCCTCACGGCGCTGCTGTGCGACGCCGACGGCAACCTGTTCCCCTCCGAGGAACCGGCGTTCGTCGCCTCCGCCGAGGTCACCAACCGCTTCCTCGCCGAGCTCGGCGACCCGCGCCGCTTCACCCCCGAGGAGCTGCGGCTGGCCACCACCGGGATGAACTTCCGGACGACGTCGCGCCGGCTGGCCGCAGAGGCGGGGGAGCCGGAGGTCGACGTCGAGCCGTGGGTGGCCGAGGAGAAGCGCGCGGTGACGGCGTACCTCGGCGAGCACCTGCGCCCGCACGAGCCGACGACCGCGGCGCTGACCGCGCTGTCCGCGCACCTGCGGCTGGCCGCGGTGAGCTCCAGCGCGCTGGCCCGGCTGGCCGCCTGCTTCACCGCCACCGGCCTCGACGGGCTCATCCCGCCGGAGGTCCGGTTCAGCGCCGAGGACTCCCTGCCCACGCCCACCAGCAAGCCCGACCCGGCGGTCTACCTGCACGCCTGCGAGCAGCTGGGCATCGGCCCCGCGCAGGGCCTGGCGGTCGAGGACTCGGTGCCCGGGGCACTCTCCGCCGTCCGCGCGGGTTGTCCCACCGTGGGGAACCTGCTCTTCGTCCAGCCCGCCGAGCGCGCCGAGCGCGAGGCCGCGCTGAGCGAGGCCGGGGTCCTCACCGTCGTCTCGTCCTGGCAGGAGCTCGGCGGCCTGCTCTCCCCCGTCCTGACCGGAGGTGGCCGATGAAGGTCGTCTACACCAGCTTCCGCGGCCTGTTCTCCGACAGCCCGCGCGCCGTCTACGAGGCCCTCGTGGCCCGCGGCGACGACATCGAGCACACCTGGCTGACCGCGCCGGTCGCCGAGCGTGCCTTCCCGGCCGGCGTCGCGACCGTCCCGTTCGGCAGCCCGGAGTCGATCGCCGCGCTCGAGGCGGCCGACGTCGTCGTCTCCAACGACCACGTGCCGCTGGACTGGGACAAGCGCGCCGACGCCTTCTACCTGCAGACCTGGCACGGCACCCCGCTCAAGCGCATCCACAACGACGTGCTGTGGGCGCCGGAGGGCCGGCTGGCCTACCTCGAGCACGACATCGCGCGCTGGGACGTGATGCTCTCCCCCAACGCCTACAGCACCGGCCGCTTCCGGCAGGCCTTCGGCTTCCCCCGGCCGATCCACGAGACCGGCTACCCCCGCAACGACCTGCTCAGCAGCCCCCGGCGCGAGCAGGTGCGGGCCGAGGTGCGCGCGCAGCTGGGCATCGACGAGGGCAAGACCGTCGTCCTCTACGCGCCGACCTGGCGCGACGACCTCGTGTTCGAGGGGAAGGGCGAGCGCGACTTCGAGTTCCCCGTCGACCTCGCCGCCTTCACCGAGCGGCTCGGGGAGGACCACGTGCTGCTCCTGCGGCTGCACAACATGGTCTCCGACCGGCTGGAGTCGATCGAGGGCCTGCCGGTCCGCGACGTGTCCAACCACCCGGACATCCGCGACCTCTACCTCGCCGCCGACCTGCTGGTCACCGACTACTCGTCGACGATGTTCGACTTCGCCGTCACCGGGAATCCGATCCTGCTGTTCACCTACGACCTGGCCGACTACCGCGACCGGCTGCGCGGCTTCTACGTCGACATCGAGGAGATCGCCCCGGGGCCGCTCCTGTCGACCAGCGACGAGCTGCTCGACGCGATCGCCGACCTCGACGCCGTCCGCGCCGCCTGCGCCGACCGCTACGCGGCCTTCCGGGAGACCTACACCTCCCTCGAGGACGGGCACGCCACCGACCGCGTCCTCGACCTGTTCTTCCCGCGCGGCACCTCCGCCGCCGGGGTACCGACGACCCGAGGAGGGGACGACGATGCGCATCGCTGACCTCGCACAGACCACTGCCCAGGTCACCGGCCTGGCGCCGCTGGGCGGCCGGCCGGCCGCCGCACCGGAGCCGCAGCCCCTGCAGGTGGTCATCCTGGCCGCCGGGATGGGCACCCGGCTCGGCCGCCCGCTGCCCAAGCCGCTGACCCCGCTGGTCGACGGCCGCAGCATCCTGCGCCGCCAGCTCGACACCATCGACGACGTCCTCGGCGCCTCCGCGCACGTCACCGCCGTCGTGGGCTTCCAGTGCGAGCTGGTCATGCAGGCCGCGCCCGACCTGCGCTTCGCCTACAACCCGCACTTCGCCCGCACGAACACCTCCAAGAGCCTGCTGCGCGGGCTGCGGGCGACCGGCCCCGGCGGCGTGCTCTGGCTCAACGGCGACGTCGTGTTCGACGCCGCGGTGCTGGAGGCCGTGCTGCCCGAGCTGGAGGCCGACCAGAGCTTCGTGTGCGTCGACACCTCGGTGGTCGGCGACGAGGAGGTCAAGTACACCCTCGACGCCGAGGGCTGGATCGACGCGCTGTCGAAGACGGTGCAGGGCGGTCTCGGCGAGGCCGTGGGCATCAACTACGTGTCCTCGGCTGACAAGGCGGTGCTCGTGGAGCACCTCGAGGGCTGCGGCGACCAGGACTACTTCGAGCGCGGCATGGAGACCGCCATCGCGGAGGCCGGCCTGCGGTTCCGCCCGCTGGACATCTCCCGCTGGGCCGCCGTCGAGGTCGACTTCGAGGCCGACCTCGAGCGCGCCAACGCGATGTTCTCCGGCGCCCGCCCGCGCCTGCACACCGTCCCCGACGGCACCCGCCGCTAGGACCGGGCCGGGGCCTCAGCCGACCGGCTGGGGCTCCGGCGCCGGGACGGCGCGCTCGGGGTCGCGGAAGCGCCGCGCGGCGGCCAGCCCGCCGACGACCAGCCCCGCTCCCCCGGCCACCAGCACCGCCACGGCGAGCCGGGTGAGGACGGCGGGACCGCTGCCGGCCACGTTCGCGCTCCACAGCACGTCGACGTCGGGCAGGCCCTGCACCAGCAGCAGCCAGCCCAGCACGAGCGCGCACAGGCCCGCCATGACGCCCTTCCCGCGCACCGCCGCGCGGACGCCGAGCAGCGCCACGAGCGCGGCCGTGACCGCCGGCAGCAGCGCGGAGACCACCGCCGCGCCGTGCGAGGACACCGTCACCGGCGGCTCGGGCGTGGCCGCGGCGTGCCACAGCGCCGCCGCGGCGCCGGCGCCCAGCGCCCAGGCCAGCGGCCGGGGCCCGCGCGCCAGCAGCCCGGCGGCCGCCACGAGGGCGAACAGCCCGGCGTGCAGCAGCCAGGTGAGCGCGGTCGACGGCGGCGGCTCCCAGGTGAGCTCTCCGCGGACGGTGACGGCGGTGTCGCCGTGGCGCATCGGCACCGTCCAGTCGAAGACGGTGTGCGCGTGCGTCGGGTCGGCGGCCACCGCCGGCGGCAGCACGCCCTCGCTCATCCAGTGCGTGCGGTGGTCGTGCCAGGTGTACCGCGGCTCGGTGGACACCAGCACCCACTCGGGCTCGGCGCGCGGGTCGGCGCCCTCGGGCAGCGTGACCCGGCCGAAGCGGTCGAGGTTGATGTAGGTGGCCGGGCTGTGCGCGTTGCGCCAGACGCCGTCGGGGCCGATCCGCAGGTAGGGCTCGTCGGAGTAGCCGGGCACGGTGACCTCGGTGCCGGTGGTGTTGACCACCTCCAGCGCGTCACCGAACTGCAGGAGGCGCACCGAGACCCCGCCCACCTGCGGCTGCACCGAGGTGATCCGGCCGTCGAAGTCGCTGCCCGCCACCTCGCCGCCGACGTGCGCCGACGCGGGCCCGGCCACGGCGAGCGCGGCCAGCACGCCGAGCACGACGACGAGCAGGCGGGCGGCGGCCCGCGCGGGACGCCCGCCCCTCACGAGCCCGCGACGGTCTCGAGGTCGCCCGCGATGTCGCGCGAGGTGTTGCCGGCGTCGAAGGCCACGTGCGCCTCGTCGTCGGCGCCGTAGAGCAGCAGGAGCGAGCTGTGCAGGCGCCCGTCGTCCTCCGCCAGCGGCACCCCGGCCGACAGCTGCGCCTGGTCGACGACCTCCTGCGCGCCGGTCAGCCCGACGAACGGGGTGGGCAGGTCGGCGTCGAAGCGGTCGAGGTATTCGCCGAGCACCTGCGGGGTGTCGAAGCCGGGGTCGGTGGTGACGAAGACCACCTGCACCTGCTCGGCCAGCTCCGGGTCGACGTCGCGCAGGGCGAGGGCGACGTCGGCCATCGTCGTCGGGCAGATGTCGGGGCAGTTGGTGTAGCCGAAGAACAGCAGCGTCGGCTTCCCCGCCGTCGCCGAGGCGAAGTCGTACTCCGCGCCGGTGGTGTCGGTGAGGGTGAACGACGGCCGCTGGAACGGGTCGCGCAGGTCGATGCCGGCGTAGTCGTCGCCGGGGCCCTCGAGCTCGGCGACGGCGCCGCCGGAGTGGTCGTGGCCCTCGGCGGCCGACGCCTGCTCGCCGTCGTCGGAGCCGCAGGCGGTGAGGCCGAGCCCGGCGGCGAGGAGCAGGGCGGCGAGCCGGCCGCGGACGGGAGCGGTCACGAGGACACGGTACGTCGGCCGGCGCGGTACCCGAGGACGACGCCCGCGAGTCCGACGGCGAGGGCGAGGAGGGCGACGAACAGCGCCAGGCCGGCCGGCTCGTTGCTCACCGGGCCGCCGTGGCCGTGTCCCCCGGAGGAGCCGTCGGAGGCCGCGGTGCCGCTCCCGGTGCCGGTGGCGGCGCCCTCCCCGGCGAGGGTCAGCACCGGCGCGGGGCTCTCCGGCTCCTCCTGGCCCTCGACGGTCGGCTCGATCCAGGCCGACTCGGTGCCGTCGCTGTAGGTCTGCACGGTCGGGTAGGACAACGTCTCCGCGTCGGGGAACGGCCCGCCCGACAGCGAGAACTCCTGGAACTGGCCGGGCGCGATGCCGCCGCCGGCCTCCGCGCGGAACTCCACCACCGACACGTAGGTGCTGATCTCCTGGCCGTGCACCTGCACCGGCTCGGCGAGCTGCGCCGACGTCGTGGTGACCGTCCAGCCGGGCACCGGCTGCGCGCGCAGCGAGGCCATCGCCTCGTCCTCCGGGACGGAGATGCGCAGCGCCACGGTGCTCGCGGTGTCGCTCTCGTTGGGCACCCGGAAGGTGAGCTTCCCGTAGCCGCCGGCCGCGGCGTCGGCCGAGGACACCGTCACGTGCGCCGACGCGCCGGTCGCCGCCGCGACGGAGGCGACCAGGGCGGCCAGCAGCGCGGCCAGCACGACGGCGGCACGGGCCGCCGGTCGCAGGGAGGTGCGGAACACGGTTCTCCTTCTGTCGTCCCGCTCGCGCGGGCTCAGCGCACCGGGAAGTCGGTGCTGGCGGTGGTGGCGGTGAACTCGTCGAGCCGGACGCTCACGGCGACCGTCCAGGTGCCGGCGCCGGGGATCGACATCCCGTCGGCCACCCAGTGGCCGGGGCCGGCCGGTTCGAGGTCCACCTCGAGGGGGCCGATCTCCTGCTCCGGCTCGCTGAGCGTCACGCGGAGGTCGGCGGGCTGGGCGAGCTGCCCGTCGTCGTCGAAGAGGTAGAGGTGCAGCGTGTTGGCCCCCGGGCGGGCGGGGTCGACCGAGACCTGCACGCTGCCGGACTCCCCCGCCGCCGACTGCAGGGGCAGGGTGACGTCGACCGGCTGGGCGACCGAGGCGCGCGCCGGCGGGGTGCCCACGAGCACCGCCGACAGCACCAGGACGGCTGCGGCGACAGCGGCCTCCACGAGCACCGAGCGCCGCAGCGGGCCGACGTCCTCCACCGCGCCGCGGGCCTGCACGGCGGCGCGGGCGCGGGCCGCGGTCTCGACGGGCCCGTCGGGGTCGCCCGCGGCGAACGCGTGCGCGGTGACCCGGCGCCGCGAGCCCGGCCGCGGGCGGGAGACGCCGAGGTGCTGCTGCACCCAGACGCGCGAGACGCCGGCGGCGGCCAGGAGCAGCAGGACCAGCGCGAGCTTGCCGAGCAGCACCCAGCCGTAGGGAGTGGACACCAGCGCGGCCGGGGAGCCGACCTCGCGCACCGACTGCACGACGCCGGTGACCACCAGCGCGGCCACCGACCCGGACGCGATCCGCGACCAGCGGGGCAGCGCGCCGGCCAGCTCGCCGGCCTCCGCGCCGGGACGCACCAGGCCGGCGAGCAGCGCGGCCAGGCCACCCAGCCACAGCACCATCGCGGCGACGTGCACGGCGGTGACCGCGGTGGCGAACACCGGCACGGGCCCCGCGACCGGGTGGCCGACCGCCGCGGTGGTGAGCACCACCCCGGCGCCGATGACGGCCAGGCCCGCCTGCTCCTGCGCCGAGGGCGGGGCGCCGCGCCGCCACAGCGGCACGAGCAGGCCGAGCAGCACGAGGGCGAGCGCGCCCCGGCCGAGGGTGGTGAGCCCGAAGGACGACGCCGCCGTCGTGGACACCAGGGCGGGGTCGAGCAGGGAGCCGAGCCCGGCGCCGGCGGCGTAGGGCCCCTGCAGGAGGAAGGTGAGGACGGCCGCGCCGGCGACCGCGCCCAGGCCCGCGGTGGTGACCCGCCGCATCCGGGCCGAGGCCCAGCCCGCCGGCCAGCACAGCACGAGGAACGCCGGGACGCCCAGGCCCGCGGCCAGCCCGGCGAAGCCGAGCGAGCGGGCGGCGGGGAGGGCGGCGGCCACGAGCGGGTCGACGTCGGCGTCGTCGGCCACGGCGCCCGCGTCGGCCAGCTCGCCGTCGCCGACGACGAAGGCGAAGGCGCCGCTGATGGGGTGCGAGTCGGCCGAGACGATCCGGTAGGTGACGACGTAGCTGGCGTCGGGCAGGTCGTCGCGCAGCGGCACGGTGACGGTGCCGCCGTCCACCTCCGCCGCGCCGGTGTCGACCCGCTCCCCGCCCTCGCCGAGGACGCGCGCGTAGCCGGCGCCGAGGGACACGCCCTCGCTGAAGGTCAGCGTGACCTGCCCGGGCACCTCGTCGAGGCGGGCGCCCTCCCCCGGGTCGGTGGAGACCAGCTCGGCGTGCGCGGCGGCGGGGCCGGCGGTGGCCACGCCCAGCGACAGCCAGCCGGCGAGCAGGACGAGCAGCAGCAGGACCGGCCGCGCCGGCCGGGGAAGGGTGCTCACGCGGTCACCCGCCCGCGGGCGACGACGGCCGCGGCGCGGCGGCGCGGGCGGCCGCGCCAGGCGACCACGGAGATGAGGACCACACCGGCCAGCAGCAGCAGGTGCGCGGCCGCCCGGTCGGCGTGCACGTGCCCGGCCTGCAGGTCGCGCACGGTGGCGACGGCGAGCAGCACGGTGAACGTGGCGAGGAAGGGCAGCGCCCCGGCGGCCAGCCGCGGGGCGGCGGCGACGGCGACGAAGGCCGCGGCGACGGCGAGGTTCCACGCGCCGGTCTCGTGGGCCACGTGCAGCGGGGCGCTCATCGCGGCCGTGCCGCCGGCCAGCGACGGCCAGGCCAGTCCCGCCTGCGCCACGCCGACGGCCAGCAGCGCCAGGCGCAGCGCCGAGGCCAGCAGCCGGGCGCGCGCGGCCGCGGCGGTGCCGGGGAGCTCGCGGGGCAGGGCGCCGAGGACGGCGGCGGTGAGGTCGGGCACCGGCGGCGCGGGGGCCAGCCGGGCGCGCCGGGTGACCGTGCCCGCGGCCTCGCCCCAGGCGGCGCAGCCGGGGCAGCCGTCGAGGTGGCGGTCGAGGTCGGCGGCGGGCATCCCGAGCGGCTCGCCGTCGAGTCGCGCGGAGAGCGCCTCGCGGAACGGTGCACACTGCATGTGCCAGTAGTCGTCGCAAGGGGTCCGTCCGGTTCCCGGTGAGACGGGGATCGCAGACGGAGGGGTGCAGTGGACGAGCTCGCGCGGGTCGCCGCGGCCGCCGTGGACGGCGACCCGCTGGCGGCGGCGACCCTCGTGCGGTCCACCCAGTCCGACGTGTGGCGGCTGTGCGCGGCGCTCGGTGACCGCGGCTCCGCCGACGACCTGACGCAGGAGACCTACGCGAGGGCGTTCGCCTCGCTGCACCGCTTCGAGGGCCGCTCGTCGCTGCGCACCTGGCTGCTGTCGATCGCCCGGCGGGTGTGCGCCGACGCCGTCCGCTCGCGCCGCCGTCGCCGGCTGACGCTGGTCCGCGACGACGCCGACCTCGAGGCGCTGGGCCCCGCCGACGCCGCCGACCGGGTGGGCGAGGGCGCCGCCGTCACCGACCTGCTCGGCCGCCTCGACGCCGACCGGCGCGAGGCGTTCGTGCTCACCCAGCTGCTCGGGCTGTCCTACGCCGAGGCCGCCGAGGTGGCCGGCTGCCCGGTCGGCACCATCCGGTCCCGGGTCGCGCGGGCGCGCGGGGACCTGCTGGCGGCCCTCGGGGACGACGCGGAGGCGAACGCGCTCTGAACGGCGGGTGAACGGGTATCTAGGCTGCCCGACGGCCGTACGACCGCTCCCGCGTCGGCGACCTCCCCCACCGCCGACCCGGAGCCCCCTCGTGCCCTTCAGCCTGACCCCCAAGGACAACGCCTTCTACGGCCTGTTCACCGCCTCCGCGCAGAACCTGGTCGAGGCGACCACCGTGCTCGGGGAGTTCATCCACGACAACCGGCGCCGGACCGAGCTCGCCGACCGGCTGCGCGAGCTCGAACACGTCGGTGACCAGTCGACCCACGCGATCTTCCGCCAGCTCAACTCCAGCTTCGTCACGCCGTTCGACCGCGAGGACATCTACCGCCTGGCCAGCCACCTCGACGACGTCATGGACTTCGTCGAGGCCGCCGCCGACCTCGTCGTCCTCACCCGGCTGGGCACCCTGCCGCCGGAGATGAGCCAGCAGACGGCGCTGCTGCAGCGCGCCGCCGAGACCACCGCCGAGGCGATGCCGCGGCTGCGCACCATGCGGGACCTCCCGGACTACTGGATCGAGGTCAACCGCATCGAGAACGAGGCCGACAAGCTCTACCGGCGGCTGCTCTCGCACCTCTACAGCGGCGAGTTCGAGGCCCTCGAGGTGCTGCGCCTCAAGGAGGTCGCCGACCAGCTCGAGGAGGCCGCCGACGCCTTCGAGAAGGTCGCCAACGTCGTCGAGTCCATCGCCGTCAAGGAGTCCTGACCGCCGATGGACGCGGCCTTCGTCGCGCTGGTCGTCATCGTCGTCGTCGCCCTGGCCTTCGACTACACCAACGGGTTCCACGACGCCGCCAACGCGATCGCCGTCGCGGTCTCCACCAAGGCGCTCACCCCGCGGGTCGCCCTCGCGCTGGCCGCGGTCATGAACCTCGTCGGCGCGCTGCTGTCGACCGAGGTGGCCAAGACGGTGGGCGCCGGGATCATCGAGGCGCCCCAGGGCACCGAGGGGCTGGAGATCGTCTTCGCCGCCCTGGTCGGGGCGATCGTGTGGAACCTCGTCACCTGGTACTTCGGGCTGCCCTCGTCGTCGTCGCACGCGCTGATCGGTGGCCTGGTCGGCGCCGCGCTGGCCGCGGTGCACGACGTCCAGTGGCTGGGCGTGCTCGACAAGGTCGTCGTCCCGATGGTCGTCTCGCCGCTGGTGGGGTTCGGCCTGGGCTACCTGTTCATGCTGCTGATCGTCTGGACGTTCCGGCGGGCCAACGTCAGCCGCGCCAACCGCGGCTTCCGCTACGCGCAGATCGCGAGCTCGGCCACGATGGCGCTCGGCCACGGGCTGCAGGACGCGCAGAAGACCATGGGCATCATCACGCTGGCGCTGTTCACCGCCGGGGAGATCGACACCTTCGACGTGCCGTTCTGGGTGGTGCTCGCCGCGGCGGGCGCGATCAGCGCCGGCACCTACGCCGGCGGCTTCCGGATCATGCGCACGCTCGGCCGGCGGATCATCCAGCTCACCCCGGCCGGTGGCTTCGCCGCCCAGACCGTCGCCTCGGGCGTCATGGTCACCACGGCGACGGTCTTCGCGGTGCCCGTCTCCACGACGCACATCACGACGACGTCGATCATGGGCGTCGGGTCGACCCGGCGGCTCTCTGCGGTGCGCTGGGGCGTGGCCGGGAACATCGTCGTCGCGTGGGTGGTCACGCTGCCCGCCGCGGGGGCGGTCGCGGCGGCCGCGTACGTGCTCACCGACCTCGCCGTCGGCTGACGGGCCGGGTGACCCCGGTCACCCGGGGCCCGGTCGGCAATAGTCGATCGATCTGGTAGACATAGCACCCGTGGCGGCGACGGCGGTGCTCCTGGTGGGGCGGATCCACGTCGACCTGCTGCGTGTGTGCACCGCCGCCTGTCCGGTCTGACGAGTCCCGGCGCCCTCGCGGCGCACTCCTCCCCGCTCGTCCCTGCCGAGAGCCGCGCCCTCGCGCGCCCGGCACCTCCTGACCGGAGCCCCACCCCGTGAAGACCCTGATCCTGCTCGCCCTCGCCGGCCTGGGCGCCCAGCTCGTCGACGGCAGCCTCGGCATGGCCTACGGCGTCACCTCGACGACGCTGCTGCTGGCCATCGGCACCAACCCGGCCGCCGCGTCGGCCACCATCCACCTGGCCGAGATCGGCACGACGCTCGCGTCGGGCCTGTCCCACTGGAAGTTCGGCAACGTCGACTGGAAGGTCGTCGCCAAGGTCGGCGTCCCCGGCGCGGTCGGCGCGTTCGCCGGCGCCACGGTGCTGTCCAGCCTCTCCACCGAGGTCGCCGCCCCGGTGATGTCGCTGATCCTGCTGGCGCTCGGCGTCTACCTGCTGGTGCGTTTCACCCTGCGCGGCATCGACCGGCGCAACCTCGGCAAGCCGGTGCGCAAGCGCTTCCTGGGCCCGCTGGGCCTGGTGGCCGGCTTCGTCGACGCCACCGGCGGCGGCGGCTGGGGCCCGGTCGGCACCCCGGCGCTGCTGGCCAGCGGCCGCATGGAGCCGCGCAAGGTCATCGGCTCGATCGACACCTCCGAGTTCCTCGTCGCGCTGTCGGCCAGCCTGGGCTTCCTCTCCGCCCTCGGCTCGCAGGGCATCGACTTCGCCTGGGTGGCGGCACTGCTCCTCGGTGGCCTGGTGGCCGCCCCGCTCGCCGCGTGGCTGGTCCGCCACGTGCCGCCGCGGCTGCTCGGCTCGCTGGTCGGCGGCATCATCGTGCTGACCAACTCCCGCACCCTGCTGCGCAGCGACTGGATCGACGCCTCCGACCCGGTCCGGTACGCGGTCTACGCGGTCATCTACGCCGTCTGGGCCGCCGCCGTCGCCCACTCCTACCGCCAGTACCGCAAGGACCGGGCGCAGGAGTCGGCCGACGCCCTCGCCGCCGAGGCCGCCCGCCTGGCCGAGGACCCGCACCTGCACTCGCCGGACGCGGCCGACGCCGCGGACCTCGAGCGCAGCCTCCGCGCCGGCCGTCCCGCCGACCCGCGCGACTAGCGGAGGACCGCACCAGGAGGCCCCGTCCGGCACCGCCGGGCGGGGCCTCCGCGCGTCTCAGCGGCCGGCCAGCAGGGTCTCCTCCAGCTCGGCGGGCAGGCCCGGCTCGGGCAGGCCGGGCCGGGTGGGCTGGCGCGGCGGGTCGCCCTGGAGCCAGGCCCAGGTGTCGGCGACCGTGTCCGCGACCGGCCGGACGGGCAGCCCGAGGTCCCGCGCCCGGGTGGTGTCGACGTCCCAGGCCGTCGCCGCCGTCTCCCGGGGCAGCCAGAACGGCAGGTGCAGCCACGGCTCCACACCCGCGGCCAGCAGGTCCTCCTCCGGCACCGGGACGAGCTCGGCGTCGCCGCCGGTGACCGCCCGGCAGGTCTCCAGCAGGCCGCCGAGCGTGGTCATACCGGCCGGGCCGGTGGCGTTCACGGGCCCCGCGACGCCGTCCTCGGCCATGGCGACCAGCCAGCCGGCCAGGTCGCGGGCGTCGACCAGCGCGATCGGCTGCTCCAGCGCGTCGGGGACGACGACCCGCCCGCCGCGGGCGATGCGCTCCAGCCACCACGGCAGCCGGCGCACGTTGTCGTGGCTGCCGAGGACCAGCCCGGCGCGGGCGGTGAGGAACCGCCCGGGCAGCGCGGCGCCCAGCACCCGCTCGGCGTGCGCCTTGTTGGGGCCGTAGTCGTCGTCGGGGGTGTCCCACACCGGGTCGTCCTCGCCGCGGACCGGGCCCGGCGGCCAGCCGGCGTAGGCGTTGAGGCTGCTGGTGAAGGCGTAGCCGCGCACGCCGGTCAGGGCGGCCGCCGCGTTGTCGGCGGCAGGGCGGGTCTGGCAGGAGGTGTCGACGACGAGCTCGGGCGTCCAGCCGTCCAGGGCGCGCGGCAGGGCCGCGGGGTCGTCGCGGTCCCCGTGCAGCGCGCGGACGCCCTCCGGGGGCGTGCCGCTGACGCCCCGGGTGAAGGTGGCCACCTCGTGGCCGCGGGCGAGCGCCGCGGTCACCACGTGCCGGCCGAGGAAGCGGGTGCCGCCGAGGACGAGGAGTCGCACGACCCGCAGCCCAGCGGAGCCGCTCCCCCGCCGTCCAGCCGGTTCGCGGACGGCGCAACGCCCTCAGACGGCCCGGGACACCTGTACGGCGGGCACCTGCGGCAGCGGCTGGGAGCGGGCGGCGGCGAGCACCATCTGCGGCGAGCGCGGCAGCCCGCGGCGGGTGCACAGCCGCAGCGCCCGCACACCGGTGATGACGTCGGTCTCCGGGGGGACGACGAGCAGGTCGGCGCGGCGGTTGCCGCCCGCCCAGCTCAGGCACACCACGCCCGGGTCCATGCTGCGGAACCCGCCGGTGCGCACCACCCGGCCGTCGACGACGAGCTTGCGCGGCGCGGGCTGCCAGCCGTCGATGGGGTGGGTGAACCGCTCGATGCGCACGCCGCGCCGGTCGAGCGCGGCCACCAGCTCCGGCACCTCCACGGCGAGGTCGCGGCTCCGCGGGAACCACGCGCCGTCGAAGGTGTTCTCGCCCGACCCGGCGTCCGCGCGCAGGCTCACCCGGACGTCGATGCCGCCGCGGAAGCCCTCCGGTCCCCACACCGCCTGGGTCATGTCCTGTCCCCGCCTCCCGCTCGTCGCGCGGCGGGCCCGCGTCCGGGTCCGCCGGAGCGACCGTAGGTCGGCGGGCCGGGGCGGCCCGGCGAGGCGGCGACCGGCCTGTCGGGCCGGTACGGCCCGCCGTCACGGGAGGTCACGATCCGGTCACGGGGCATCCGGCGGGGCGCCGGCCCGCGAAGCTCCGGGGACGAGCACCCGGAGGAGGCCCCGTGACCCGCGACCACGCGTTCGACGGCGTCCTCGAGCCCCTGGCGTGGGGGTGCGACGTCCACCTGGTCATCCGGGTCCCGGCGGAGCTGGAGGCGGCCCGGGCGGAGCCGACCCGGCGGGTCGAGGGCCGCATCGACGACGTCGCCGTCGACCTGGGGCTGGACCGGGCCGAGCCGGCCGTGCTGGCCGACGCCTTCGTCCACGTGGGCCCGGGCCTGCGCCGCCGGCTGGGGCTCGACCCCGGGGAGGTGCGGCCTGCCGGCTCCGCCCGGCCGACCCCGACGCCGTCCTCGTCCCCGACGACGTGCGCGCGGCGCTGGAGGACGGCGGCCGCCCGGCCCCCTCCGAGCGGCTGACGCCCGGCCGGCGCAGGCGGCTGCTCGCGCCCGTGGGAAGGCGGCCCGCGAGGCGACCCGCGCCCGGCGCATCGCCGCCCTGCCGCGGGAGCTGGCGGCCGGACAGCGCGAGAGCCCCCGCCCGGCGGACCGGACGGGGGCTCTCGACGGCCTGGGTCAGGCCTTGGGCTTGCGGTTCTTGGCCTTGCCGCGCTCGGTCTGGTCGAGGACGACCTTGCGCACGCGGACGGCGGCCGGGGTCACCTCGACGCACTCGTCCTCGGCACAGAACTCCAGCGCCTGCTCGAGGTTGAGGATCCGCGGCGGCACCAGGCGCTCGAGCTCCTCCGCGGTCGAGGACCGCATGTTGGTGAGCTTCTTCTCCTTGGTGATGTTGACGTCCATGTCGTCGGGCCGGGAGTTCTCCCCGACGATCATGCCCTCGTACACCTCGGTGCCGGGGGCGACCATCATCGAGCCGCGCTCCTGCAGCGAGAACATGGCGTACGACGTCGCCACGCCCTGCCGGTCGGCCACCAGCGAGCCGGTGGGCCGGGCGCGCATGTCGCCCATCCACGGCTCGTAGCCCTCGAGGTTGTGGTTGAGGACGCCGGTGCCGCGGGTCTCGGTGAGGAACTCGGTGCGGAAGCCGATCAGGCCGCGCGAGGGGACGACGTACTCCATCCGCGCCCAGCCGGTGTCGTGGTGCACCAGGTTCTCCATGCGGCCCTTGCGGGCGGCCAGCGCCTGGGTCAGCGTGCCGACGTACTCGCCGGGGGTGTCGATGGTGACCCGCTCGACCGGCTCGTGGAGCTTGCCGTCGATGGTCTTGGTGACCACCTGCGGGCGGCCGACGGTGAGCTCGAACTCCTCGCGGCGCAGCTGCTCGACGAGGATCGCCAGCGCCAGCTCGCCGCGGCCCTGCATCTCCCAGGTGTCGGGGCGCTCGGTGGGCAGCATGCGCACCGACACGTTGCCGACCAGCTCCTGGTCGAGGCGGTTCTTGATGAGCCGGGCGGTGAGCTTCTTGCCCGAGCGGCCGGAGATCGGCGAGGTGTTGATGCCGATGGTGATCGAGATCGACGGCTCGTCGACGGTCAGCGGCGGCAGGGGGCGCGGGTCGTTCGGGTCGGCGAGGGTGTCGCCGATCATGATGTCCTCGATGCCGGCGATGGCCACGAGGTCACCGGGGCCCGCGCTGTCGGCCGGGGTGCGGGTGAGGCCCTCGGTCACGAGCAGCTCGGTGATCTTGACGCGCTGGATGGTGCCGTCGGTCTTGCACCAGGCCACCTGCTGGCCGTTCTTCATCGTGCCGGAGTGGATGCGCAGCAGCGCCAGCCGGCCGAGGTAGGGCGAGGCGTCGAGGTTGGTGACCTGCGCGCGGAGGGGCTCCTCGGCGTCGTAGGTCGGCGCCGGGATGGTGTCCAGCAGCGTCTTGACCAGCGGCCCGAGGTCGGGGCTGTCGGGGCTGGTGCCGTCGGCGGGCCGGGTGAGCGAGGCCTGCCCCGTCTTGCCGTTGCTGTAGACGATCGGGAACTCGAGGGCGTCGGTGTCGAGGCCGTTGTCCTCGAGCAGCTCCATGAACAGCTCGTAGGTCTCGTCGACGACCTCGGCGATGCGCGCGTCGGAGCGGTCGGTCTTGTTGACCACCAGGATCACCGGCATTTGCTTGGCCAGGGCCTTGCGGAGCACGAAGCGGGTCTGCGGCAGGGGGCCCTCGGAGGAGTCCACGAGCAGCACGACACCGTCGACCATCGACAGGCCGCGCTCGACCTCGCCGCCGAAGTCGGCGTGGCCGGGGGTGTCGACGATGTTGACCGTGACCGGGTTGCCGTTCTCGTCGGCCAGCCGGATGGCGGTGTTCTTGGCGAGGATGGTGATGCCGCGCTCACGCTCGAGGTCCATCGAGTCCATGACGCGGTCCTGCGTGGAGTCGTTGTCCGTCCCCTCGCCCTTGGCGCGCCCGAGGGCGCCCGCCTGGCGGAGGAGGGCGTCGACGAGGGTGGTCTTGCCGTGGTCGACGTGGGCGATGATCGCCACGTTGCGCAGGTCGTCGCGGGTGGGCATGCGGAAGGGCACCTCAGGGGGGGAGTCAGGGGGATCCCGCGGCGGCGGCGCACGCGGTACCACGAACAACGGCCGCCGGCCCGGCGACCTTCCCAGCTTAGGCGCTGCGCGCGCCGGCCCTCCCCGCTACGGGCGGTCAGCCACCGTCCACGTCACCCCGGCGGCGGCGATCGTGACCAGACTCACGGCCAGCCAGGCCGGCAGCCCCACGCCGAGCGCGAGCACGTGCGCCAGGACGAACGCCCCGACGTAGAGCGCGCCGAGGCCCAGCGCCACCGCCCAGCCGCGCCGCTGCACCCACAGCCACCCGGCGCCCAGACCGCCGGCGAGGAACACCGCGCCGCCGAGGGCCCGGATCCCGGTGCCCTGCGCGACGCCGAAGCCGGCCGCCAGGCCCGCGGCGACGAGGACGGCGGAGGACAGCCGGGTGCGGGCGCGGGAGAGCACGGACGTCGTCATGACCCCAGTGTCCCCGTCCCGCCGGTCACGGCGCCGCGGCCGCCACCGCCGCGCGGACGCCGTCGGCGGTGAGCTCGTCGGCGGACAGCGGCTCGCCGTCGACGAGGACGGTGGGCGTGCCGGTCACGCCGGCGCGGCTGGCGGCGTCGGTGACCTGCTCGGTCCAGTCGGCGAAGCGCAGGTCGCGGATGCCCCGCTCCACCTCCGGCCCGCCGGCGCCCGCCTGCGCGGCCAGCTCCACCAGCCGGTCGTCGTCGAGCCCCGGACCGCCCTCGGCGGGCTGCCCGGCGAACAGCGCGTCGTGGAACCGCAGCCACGCCTCGGGACCGGCCGCGTCGAGGACGACGGCGGCCGCGTTGAGCGCGCGCGTGGAGTAGTCGTCGGTGGAGGCGCGGTCGAGGAAGGCGATCGTGCGGTAGCGCACCTGCGCCGAGCCGTCGGCGGCCAGTTCCTCCAGGGTGTCGCCCGCGGCCGCCTCGAGGTCGGCGCAGTACGGGCAGAGGAAGTCCTCGTAGACGTCCACGGTCACCGGGGCGTCGCCGGGGCCCAGGGCGACGGCCGTGCCGCCGACGGTGGTGCCGGCCGGGGTGGCGGCGGCCGGGGAGGTCTGCGTGCGCTGGGTCTGCACGACCACCACCACGACGACGGCGACCACGACCAGCACCGCCGCGACGACCCCGCCGACGACGGTGCGGCGGCGCCGGGTCGCGGCCGCCCGAGCCGCCGCCTCCGCGGCCCGCCGCTCGGCGATGCGCTGCCGCGCCGTGCTGCGCCGGGTGTCAGACACGGGCGGGCTCCTCGACGTCGGCCCGGGCTCCGCCGAGCGCGAGCCGCGACCGGGGCCGGCGGGCGAGGGCGAGGGCCACGAGCAGCAGCGCGACGTCGCGGGCCACCTCGGCCGGGTAGCCGGTCTCCCCCGCGGCCACCTCCCCGCCGCCACCGAAGCAGCCGCAGTCGATCTGCAGCCCGCGGGCCCACGCGGAGGCCACCGCGGCGGCGAACACGGCCGTGAGCACGGCCGCGGCGAGAGCGGCCGTGCGCACGAACACCCCGGCCAGCAGCGCCAGGCCGACGGCGACCTCGACCACCGGCAGCCCGAAGGCCACCGGCCCGACGAGCGCCTCGGGCAGCAGCCGGTAGGCGCGGACGGCGCGCACGGCCTCGGCGGGGTCGGGCAGCTTGAGGGCGCCTGCGACGACGAGCACGCCGCCGAGCAGGAAGCGGGCGGCGGTCGCCAGCCACGGCTGGGCTCCGCGGACGACTGTCACGACTCCCTGGTCGTCCTGGGGGCTCCGCTGGTTCCCGGGAGGCGCGAGGGCCCCGGACGCGGGGAGCGTCCGGGGCCCTTCGATCGGGTCCGCCGCGCGTGCGGCGTCCGGGGATCAGGCGGTGCGGAGCACGGCCTCGATCTCGAGCTCGACCTCGATCTTGTCGCCGACGACGACGCCGCCGCCGTCCATCGGCATGTCGATGTCGACGCCGAAGGCCTTGCGGGAGATGGAGGTCTTGGCGCTGAAGCCGGCGCGGGTGCCGCCGTAGGCGTCGGGGCCGAAGCCGTTGACCTCGAGGGCCAGGGTGACGGGCTTGGTGATGCCCTTGATGGTCAGGTCGCCCTGGACGGTCCAGTCCTCACCGTCGGCGACGACGCCGGTGGAGCGGAAGGTCATGACGGTGTGGTTGCCGACGTCGAAGAAGTCCGCGGAGCGGATGTGCGCGTCGCGCTGCTCCTGGCGGGTGTCGATCGAGTCCATGTCGATCGTGGCGTTGACGGTGGACTGCGCCGGGTCCTCGGCGGTGACGATCTCGCCGGAGAACTGGGTGAAGTAGCCGCGGACCTTGCTCACCATCATGTGGCGGACGGAGAACCCGACGGTGGAGTGGCTGGCGTCGATGTCCCAGGTGCCGGCGACGTAGCCGGGGATCTGGACGGCGGTGGTGCTGGTCATTGCTGGCTCCCAGGTAGTTGAGCGTTGTACTTCCGTGCCTCCGACAGCGTAGTTGAGCGCTTGACTATTCCGCCAGTACCCTGGGGGCATGACGACGCAGGTGTCCCCTCCCGACGAGGGAGACGTCGAGCAGCCCGCCGGCGGGACACGCTGGCTCGACGCCGAGGAGCAGCGCGCCTGGCGCGCGTGGCTCTACAGCACCCAGCTGCTCGACGACCGGCTCGAGCGCGAGCTCATGCGCGCCACCGGCATCCCGCAGGCCTACTACGAGATCCTCGTCCAGCTGTCGGAGACCCCGGGCCGGCAGATGCGCATGAGCGAGCTGGCCGACCGCTGCCTGTCCTCGCGCAGCCGCCTGTCGCACGCGGTGTCACGGCTCGAGGAACGCGGCTGGGTCCGCCGGCAGGAGTGCGCCGAGGACGGTCGCGGGCTGCTCGCCGTCCTCACCGACGAGGGCTTCGCCGCGCTGGAGGCCGCCGCGCCGGTCCACGTCGAGTCGGTGCGCACGCACCTGTTCGACCAGCTCACCCCCGAGCAGGTCGCGGCGATGCGCGACATCGGCGAGACGCTGCTGCGCCACCTCGACGCCTCGCGCTGAGGGTCCGCCCGCGGCACGACACGGGGTCCTCCCGCGGGTGGACGACGGAGCGCCCGGCGCTGCCTAGGGTCGGTGCCGACATGGACGGACCCCTGCTCGACCAGCTCGCCGCACGCCTGCGCGACCGGCCCTTCGAGGTCGACGTCGCCCTCGCCTGCCTGGTGGGGCTGGTCACCGTCGTCGCCCCGGCCTCCTCCTACTACGGGTCGGAGGGCATCGCCTTCGTCCTGGGCGTCGCGCTCGTGGTCCCGCTGGCCTGGCGGCGGCGCGCGCCGGTCCCGGCCGCCGGGGTGGTCACCGTGGTGGGCCTCGCCGAGCTGGTCCTCGGCACCGATTTCCTCGCCGCCAACGTGTCGGCGCTGTTCATGGTCTACGCCCTGGCGGCCTACGCCCCGCGCTGGGCGTCGTGGGCGGGCCTGGCGCTGGGCCTGCTCGGCGCCGTCCTGGCCTCGCTGCGCTGGTACTCGTCCTACGCGCCCGACGAGATGCTGTTCCCCGCCGGCGCGATCAGCGTCTCCGTCGTCGCCGCCTGGGCGCTGGGCCGGGTGCGCCGCTCGCGGCTCGGTGAGATCGCGGGCCTCGCCGAGCGGGCGCGGCTGCTGGAGGTCGAGCGCGACCAGGAGATGCGGTTGGCCGCCACCGCCGAGCGGGCCCGCATCGCCCGGGAGATGCACGACGTCGTCGCGCACTCCCTGTCGGTGGTGATCGCGCAGGCCGACGGCGGCCGCTACGCCGGTCGCACCGACCCCGAGGCCGCCACCGGCGCGCTGGAGGCCATCGCCGCCACCGGCCGCCAGGCGCTCACCGACATGCGCGCCCTGCTCGGCGTGCTGCGCGAGGGCCCGGGCGAGGAGTACGCGCCGCAGCCCGACGTCGCAGCCATCCCGGTGCTCGTCGACGACGTGCGGGCCAGCGGGCTCGACGTCGACCTGCTCGTCGAGGGCGAGCCGCGCCCCATGGCCGCCGGCCCGCAGCTGGCCGCCTACCGGATCGTGCAGGAGTCGCTGACCAACGTGCTCAAGCACGCCGGCCCCAACGGGCGGGCGTGGGTGCGGCTGCACTGGCGGCCGGACTCCCTCGAGCTGTCGGTGCTCGACGACGGGCGGGGCGCGGCGGCCGCCGTGGCCGAGAGCGAGGGGCACCTCCAGGGACAGGGCCAGGGGCTGCGCGGGATGCACGAGCGCGCGCAGCTGCACCGCGGACGCATGGAGGCCGGCCCGCGCGCCGGCGGCGGGTGGCGCGTGCACGCCGTCCTGCCCCTGGGAGGTGCGCGGTGACGATCCGGGTGGCGCTGGTCGACGACCAGCAGATGGTGCGGGCCGGGTTCCGCATGGTCATCGACTCCCAGCCCGACCTGACCGTCGTCGGGGAGGCCGGGGACGGCGCCGCCGCGGTGGCGGTGCTGCGCGCGACGCCGGCCGACGTCGTCCTCATGGACGTGCGCATGCCCGGCACCGACGGCATCGAGGCGACCCGGCAGGTGACCGCGCTGCCCGACCCGCCGCGGGTGGTCGTGCTGACCACCTTCGACCTCGACGAGTACGTCGTCGCGGCGATCGGCGCCGGCGCCAGCGGCTTCCTGCTCAAGGACGCCCCGCCCGAGGAGATGCTCGCCGCGGTGCGCACGGTGCACGCCGGCGACTCGGTGATCGCCGCCAGCTCCACCCGGCGGCTGCTGCAGCACGTGGCGCCGATGCTGCGCGGGTCGGCGTCGGCCCCGGCGGGCGGAGGCGGGGGCGCGGAGCTCGCCGAGCTCACCCCACGGGAGCGCGAGGTGCTCGTGCAGATGGCGCTGGGCGCCACGAACACCGAGATCGCCGAGCGGCTGTTCGTCAGCGAGGCGACGGTGAAGACGCACGTCGGGCGGGTGCTCGCCAAGACCGGCTCGCGCGACCGCGTGCAGGCCGTCGTCCTCGCCTACCGGACCGGGCTGGTCTCCCCCGCCGACCTGCTGCGCGACGCCTGACCGCCCTCTGTCGCGCCAGGGGCCCTCTCCGGTAGCGCCTTCGTCGCGCCAATGGCCCTCCGGAGGGGCCTTCGTCGCGCACGTGGCCCCTCCCCGGAGGGGTCCTCGGGGCCGTCGGTCCGCCCCCGGGATGACCGCGGGATCACCCTCTGCTCCGACGCGGGAGGACGCCCCGGACCGCGAGGGTCGTCAGCGTCCCGAGAAGCGATCCGCGGAGGTCCGCAGTGTCCGTCCCCGTCATGACCGTCCCCGGCGAGCCGCCGGCGCCGGTGTCGTCCGCCGCCGTCCGCGCCACCGGCCTGACCAAGGTCTACGGCTCCGGTGAGACGGCGGTGCACGCGCTGGCCGGCGTCGACGTCACCTTCGAGCGCGGCGGCTTCACCGCGATCATGGGGCCGTCCGGCTCCGGCAAGTCCACGCTCATGCACTGCCTGGCCGGCCTCGACACCGCCACCTCCGGGCAGGTGTGGCTGGGCGGCACCGAGCTCACCCGGCTGCGCGACGACCAGCTGACCCGCCTGCGCCGCGAGCGCATCGGCTTCGTCTTCCAGGCGTTCAACCTGCTCCCGGTGCTCGACGCGCGGGAGAACATCGTGCTGCCGATGCAGCTGGCCGGCCGCCGCCCCGACCCGGCGTGGTTCGACGCCGTCGTCGCCCGGCTCGGCCTGCGCGAGCGGCTGCGGCACCGCCCCTCGGAGCTCTCCGGTGGCCAGCAGCAGCGGGTGGCGATCGCCCGGGCGCTGCTCCCCCGCCCCGACGTCGTCTTCGCCGACGAGCCCACCGGCAACCTCGACTCCCGCGCCGGGGCCGAGGTGCTCGACCTGCTGCGCAGCAGCGTCCGCGAGACCGGCCAGACCGTCGTCATGGTCACCCACGACCCCACCGCGGCGTCCTACGCCGACCGGGTCGTGCTGCTCGCCGACGGCCGCCCGGCCGGCGAGATCGACCGGCCCACCGCCGCGTCCGTGCTCGAGGCGCTCCGCGGGCTCGGGGGCTGACCGGTGCTGTCCACCACCCTGGCCGGCCTGCGCGCGCACCTGCCGCGGCTGGTCGCGGCCACGCTCGCGGTCGTCATCGCCACCGCGTTCGTCGCCGCCACGCTCGTGCTCAACGAGACCGCCCGCGCCACGCTGCTACGGGCCGCGGGCGCCCAGTACGTCGGCGCCGACGCCGTGGTCACCGCCCGCGACGGCGGCTCCCTGGCCGGCGACGTCGCCACCCTGACCGCGCTGCCCGGCGTGGCCGCGGTCGACCCGACCACCTCCGCCGATGTCCAGGCCGCCCTCCCCGGCCGCTCGGCCGCCTACCTGCAGGTCGGCAGCGTCGCCGCCGACCCCGAGCTGCGCTGGCAGCGGGTGACCGACGGCGCCCTGCCCGACCGCCCCGGCGAGCTCGCCCTCGGCACGCCGACCGACGCCGAGGTCGGCGACGTCGTCGCGGTGTCCGTGCTCGACCCGGCCACCGGGGACGTCACGGCGACCGCCGAGGCCACCGTCACCGGGCTGGTCGACCTGGCCGGCGACCCCGCCGCGGGCGTGTTCGCCCACGGGTACGCCGTGCCCGAGCAGGTGACCGCCTGGGGCGGCGCCGAGCCGACCGAGCTGCGCGTCGCCGCGGCCCCCGGCACCGACCCGGCCGGGCTGGTGTCCGCGGTCGCCGCGGCCCTCGACGGGCGCGACGTCACGGTGGCCACCGGCGAGGAGGCCGCCGCGTCCGCCGTCGCGTACGTGACCGGCAACCGGCTCGCGCTCACCGCGGTGCTGCTGGTCTTCGCCACCGTCGCGGTGCTCGTGGCGGGGCTGGTCATCGCCAACACGCTCGCGGTGCTCGTCGCGCAGCGCACGCGGGACCTCGCGCTGCTGCGCTGCGTGGGCGCCACCTCGCGGCAGGTCCGGCGCAGCGTGCTCGCCGAGGCCGCGGCCACCGGGCTGGTCGCCTCCGCGCTGGGGGTCGGTGCCGGAATCGGGCTGGCCGCCGTCGTCTCCGCGCTCGTCGGCACCGACTCCCCGATCCCGCTGGAGGGCGTGACCGTGCCGCTGTACGCCGTCGGCGCGGGACTCGCCGTCGGCACGCTCACCACGCTCGTCGCCGCGCTCGGCCCGGCGCGGGCGGCCACCCGGGTGGCGCCGCTGGCCGCGCTGCGGCCGAGCGACCCCGCGCCGCTGCGCAGCCGCGGCGGGATGCTCCGCTTCGCCACCGGCCTGGTGCTGGTGCTCGGCGGGTCGGCGCTGATGGCGCTCGGCGTCGTGATGTCGCAGATCTACGCCGCCCTGGCCGGCGGGGCGGCGAGCTTCCTCGGCGTCGTGCTGCTCGCCCAGCGCGCGGTGCCCCCGGTGGTCGCCGCGGCGGGCCGGGCGCTCGGCCGCGCCGGCGGCCTGCCCGGCCGGCTGGCCGCCGGGAACGCGAGCCGCAACCCGCGGCGGACCGCGGCGACGGCGACCGCGCTGCTCATCGGCGTCACGCTGACCACCGCGATGGTCGTCGGCGCCGCCTCGACCCGGGCGACCGCGCAAGCGGGACTGGACTCCGCCTACCCGGCCGACGTGGAGATCGGCGCGTACGGCGAGCTGCCGGCGTCGCTGCTGCCGCAGCTCGAGGAGGTCGACGGCGTGGTCGGCGGCACGGCGCTCGCCGGCGCCGACCTGACCGGTCCCGACGGGCAGCCGACCTGGGTGCAGGGCGTGGACCCCGTCGACGCCGGCGGGGGGGGGGGGGGGGGGGGGGGGGGGGGGGGGCCGCGCCGGCGGGGGGGGGGGGGGGGGGGGGGGGGGGGGGGGGGGGGGGGGGGGGGGGGGGGGGG